>DATCLC010000120.1:0-10540 GCA_036564135.1 Solirubrobacterales bacterium | reverse complement strand
CAGGTTGGCGATCGCGTGCGTGATGAAGTTGTCGGTGTGGCCTCCGAAGTCGGAGTTGCCCTGCCAGTCGATCGTGGGTCGCAGGACGTCGACGTTCGGCGTCTGGCCGGGCTTGATGGTGCAGACCGAATCCAGCGTGTGCCCGATCTGGTAGATGCGCTGGGTGACGCCGGGCTCCTGGGGCGGCAGGTCGTCCTGCGCCGCCGCCGATGCGGTCAGCGACGCGACCGCCGCGAGCGCGCTCAGCGCCCCCACCAGGCCGGCGATCACGCCCCTGCGCCTGCGCCTGGATCCGCGCTCGCCCACAGCCGTACCCCTACTACCGTCGGAGCAACTCGAACTCAGCACCTCTCCTCCTCCTAGCCCGCGAACACGGCGCCGTGCCCGGTGGGGCGACGGCATCGGCCCGCGGAAACACCCAAACGGACTTTTGCCGATGCGCGGACAATATCCGAAAACCCGGCGGTAGAACCACCTCGCCTGACGCCGATCGCTGCGCATAGGTGCGGAAGGAATCGCGGCCCTCGGCCGTAGTCAGGAGGTATGGCGAGGGAGGCTTCCCCGCAGGAGAGGCGGACAGCGCTCGTCGCCGGCGCGCTGATGGCGGCCACGTTCGTCACCGCCGTCGTGGCGCTGGCGCTCTACGACCCGGTCCTCGGTGATCCCGGCTACGTGCTCGGGGAGGGGGAGGACGGGCGCGTGCGAGCGGGCGCTCTCCTCGAGGTGCTCCTGATGGCGGCGAACGTCGGCACGGCGGTCGTGATCTTCCCGGTCGTCCGCCGCTACAGCGAGACGCTCGCCCTCGGCTACGTCGCCTCGCGGGTCATCGAGGCCGCGGTGATCGGCGTCGGCGCGATCGCCCTTCTGTCCGTGCTCACGCTGCGCGACGACCTCGCCGCCTCGATCGGCGGCGACGCGGCCGCGCTCGAGATCGCCGGGCGCAACCTGGTCGCGGTCCACGACTGGACGTTCCTGTTCGGCCCCGGCTTCTGCGTGGGCGTGAACGGGGTGCTGCTCGGCTGGCTCATGTACCGCACCGGGCTGATGCCGCCCAGCCTCGCGCTGCTCGGCGTGGTGGGCGGACCGCTGATCTTCGTCTCGTCGGCCGCCGTGCTGCTCGGAGCCTACGAGCAGGATGGGGCGCACCTCGCGTTCTCGCTGCCCGAGATCGCCTTCGAGGCCTCGTTCGCGATCTACCTGATCGTCAGGGGCTTTCGGCCCTCGCGGGTGCTCTCCGGCGCGCCCGCTGCCTGAGCACGCAGGCGGCGGCTTTTGCACACTCTGGTGTGTAAAACTGACGCGCGATGGAGCGCGTGGGCCCGGACACGGTCGGAGATCGCGCGGGGCGCCGCTGCCGCGCCCGGCCTCGACGGCTCGGGGAGCTGCGGCCGACCGATGTCGTCGGCGCCTTCTTCGTCGCGGGCATCGCCTTCGTCGTCGCGGGCGTGATCGTCGGTGCCGGCGAGGTGGCGCGCGGGTGGGAGTGGGGGCGCTGGCTCGCCCTGCACCTGGTCTTCGTCGGTGGGATCTCGCAGCTCGTGCTCGGTGCTAGTCAGTTCTTCTTGGGTGCGTTCCTGGCGACCGATCCGCCGCCCCGCGGGCTCGTTCGCGCGCAGCTCGCGAGTTGGAACGCCGGCGCCATCCTGCTCGCCCTGGGCGTGCCGCTCGGGTCCGATGCCGTCGTCGCGGTCGCGGTCGCGCTGCTGGTCGGAGGACTGGTTGCCTATGGGGCGGGGATCGTGGTGATGCGTCGCGGCGCCCTGTCGCGCGCCCCGCTCGCGGTCGCGTGGTACGGATCCGGCGCGGCGTTCCTGGCGCTGGGCATCGTCGCGGGCGCGGCGCTCGCCCTCGGCGCGAGCTGGAGGCACGGAAACCTGCTCAGCGCGCACATGGCGCTCAACCTCGGCGGCTGGTTCGGAGCCGCGATCGTGGGGACCCTGCACACCTTCTATCCGTCGCTGGCCAAGGTCCCGCTGCCCGAGGCGCGGCTCGAGCCCTTTGCCGCCGCCCTGTGGGTCGGCGGCGTCGTCGCGCTCGCGGCCGGGTACGCGTGGGCGGCCGACCCGCTCGCCCTCGCCGGCTGGGGCGCACTCGTTCTGGCGGCGCTGGCCCTCGCGTGGAACGTCGCCGGGTGCGTCCGCGCCGCCCCGCGCCCCCTTTCACTTCCCGCCCGACTACTGGGCGCCGCGCAGGCGCTGCTCGTCATGGGGCTCGCCCTCGCCGCGGGGAGCGCAATCGCCAACGGGCCCGCCGCGGCGCTGAGCGGCGACACGCGGGCCGCGGTTGCGATCCTGCTCGTCGCCGGCTGGGTGGGGATGACGGTGCTCGGCTCGCTCCTGCACCTGCTCGCGGTGGTCGTCCGCGTGCGCGACTTCTCGCGATCGCTGCCCGCGCCGCGGCCCCGGGTCGACGTGCCGCTCGCCGCGCTCGCCGCGGGCGGCGTCGCGATGCTCGCCCTAAGCCGCGTGTCGGCCCTCTCAGGCCTCGCGGGGCCCGGGGCGGGCGCGCTCGTCTTGGCGTACGCGGTCCTGCTCGCGCGCGTGCTGGCCCTCGCGGCGCAGGTCCTCGCCCGCGCCCGGCCCAACGTGTGACCCGGCCCCCAGCCTTTCCCGGGGCTAAAGCGCGCGCCGCATGAGCACGCGCGGGAAGCCGTTCAGCACCGAGTCGGTGTCGGCGGCCTTCTCGAAGCCGGCCTTCTCGAACGTCGCGCGCGTGCCCACGTAGGCCATCGTCAGGTCGACCTTCTCGCCCCGGTTGTCCACGGGGTAGCCCTCGATCGCGGGCGCGCCCTGCGAGCGCGCGAACTCGACCGCGCCGCGCAGGAGGTGATGGGAGATGCCCTCGCCGCGGTGCCCCGGGCGCACCCTGATGCACCACACCGACCACACCGGCAGATCGTCGACGTGGGGGATCCTGCGGTTACGCGCGAAGCTCGTCTCGGCGCGGGGCGCAACCGCGGCCCAGCCGACGACCTCATCGCCCTTGTAGGCGAGCACCCCGAGCGGGCCCCGCTCGAGCAGCTCCTTGACCTTCTCCGCGCGCGCCTCGCGCACGAGCGAGCGGTTTTCCTTGGAGGAGAGCCGGTAGCTCAGGCACCAGCAGACGTTGGCGTCGGGCCGCTTCGGCCCGACCATCGTCCTGATGTCCTCGAAGCTCGTCGCTGGCCGCACCTCGATGGCCATGCCCATGGTCTATCGAACCGCCCGGAGGAAGCTAGGTTGGGGGCCGATGGGACGCGCTTCCGAGATCGACGCCTGGATCCATGAGGTGGAGCCTGACGTCTGGGAGATCCCGGCGACGGCGCGGGGGGACATGCGCGTGCCCGCCCGCGTGTTCGCCGATCGCGAGCTGCTCGACGCCATCAGCGGCGATCAGTCGCTCGAGCAGCTTCAGAACGTGGCGACGCTGCCCGGAGTGGTCGGCGCGGCGCTCGCGATGCCGGACGTCCACCAGGGTTACGGCTTTCCCGTGGGCGGTGTCGCCGCCACCGAGCTGCCCGACGGGGTGATCTCGCCGGGCGGCGTCGGCTACGACATCAACTGCGGGGTGCGGCTCCTCGCCCTGCCGCTGAGCGCCGAGGAGCTCGGCGACCGCCGCGAGGCGCTCGTCCACGAGATCTCGCGGCGGGTGCCCGCGGGCGCGGGCCGCGAGGGCCAGCTCGAGCTGCGCGACATCGAGCTCGACCGCGTCCTGGTCGAGGGCGCCCGCGCCTTGGTCGAGCGCCACGGGATCGGTATTCCCGAGGACGTCGAGCGCGCCGAATCGCGCGGCTGCCTGCCGGGCGCGCAGCCGGAGGGCGTATCGGCGCGCGCCCGCCAGCGCGGCGCCGGGCAGCTCGGGACGATGGGCTCGGGCAACCACTTCGTCGAGTTGCAGGTCGTGGAGCGGATCCACGACGAGCGCGCGGCGCGCGCCTTCGGCCTCGAGGCGGGGCAGGTCACCGTGCTGATCCACTCCGGCTCGCGGGGCCTCGGTCACCAGGTCTGCAGCGACTACGTGCGCGAGATGGACGGCGCGCTTGCCCGACACGGCATCGAGCTCCCCGACCGCCAGCTCGCCTGCGCGCCGCTTTCCTCCCCGGAGGGGCGGGCGTACCTGGGCGCGATGGCGTGCGCCGCCAACTTCGCCTTCGCCAACCGCCAGGCGATCGCGCACCGCGTGCGGGAGGCCGTGCGGGCCGCGCTCGGGCCGGCGGCCGCCGAGGGGACGCGCCAGGTCTACGACGTCGCCCACAACGTCGCCAAGATCGAGGCGCACGGCGGACGCGAGGTCTGCGTGCACCGCAAGGGCGCGACGCGCGCGTTCCCGGCGGGCTCCGAGGAGATCCCGGCGGAGTACCGGGACGTCGGCCAGCCCGTGTTCATCCCGGGGAGCATGGGGACGGCGAGCTTCGTCCTCGTCGGGCGCCCGGGGTCGCTGGAGCGCTCGTTCGGCTCGGCCTGCCACGGCGCCGGCCGGCGCATGAGCCGCGCGGGCGCGCGCAAGCGGATCTCCGGCCAGGAGCTGCGCCGCGAGCTCGAGGGCGCCGGGATCGTGATCCGCAGCGCGTCGGCGCGTGGCCTCGCCGAGGAGGCGCCCTTCGCCTACAAGGACGTGGACCGGGTGGTGGAGGTCGTCGAGCGCACCGATCTGGCCGCGCGGGTCGCGCGCCTGCGGCCGCTCGGCGTCGTGAAGGGCTAGGCCCGCTCAGACGTCGAGCACGACGCGTGCCCGCCAGCCGCCGGCGGTCGGCGCCATCTCGAGCCGGTGGTAGGTGACGGCCTTGACGAGAGTCTGGGGCGGCCCGCGATGGCCGCGGACGGTGCCCCGCGCCTCGCCCGGCCCGACGTGCAGCGCGTCGACGCCCTCGGGGACGACGCCCTCGGTCTCGGCGATGAACACGAGCTCCTCGAGCCAGGCGGCGAGCAGCGCGGGGAGGTCGGCGGCGCGGACGCTGACCGGGCGCGTCACGGCGCCGTCACCGGGGCCGTCGATGAGCTCGCCGAGGGCGACCGCCGCCTCGGCGAACACGGCCTCCTCGCTCTCGGCCTCGATCGAGAGTTCGACCTCGGAGGTGTGCTCGACCCACCTGTACACGCGGCGCTCGCTCCGGCGGCGTACGGAATGCGTCGTCCCGTTACCCGGCCAGCCGCAGCATAGGCGGGGACCGCCCTGATCCATACTTGTGGATGTGAACCCGAGCATCAGCCTGGGCAGGCTCGCGGGGATCCCCGTCGGCGTCCACTGGAGCTGGCTGCTCATCTTCGCGCTGATCGCGTGGAGCCTCGCCGCCGGGGTCTTCCCGAACGAGAACCCCGGACTCTCGGACGGCACCTACGCCGGGATGGGTGTGGCGGCGGCGGTGCTGTTCTTCGGCTCGATCCTGCTGCACGAGCTCGGGCACGCGATCCAGGCGCGGCGGGAGCGGGTCGAGATCGAGGGCATCACGCTGTGGCTCTTCGGTGGCGTGGCGCGCTTCCGCGGCATGTACGAATCGCCCGGGGCCGAGTTCCGGATCGCGATCGCCGGCCCGCTGGTGACCCTCGCGATCGCCGCCGTGCTCTTGCTGCTGACCGCCGTCGTCGACCTGCCCGAGGCCGTCGACGGAGTCGCCTCGTGGCTCGCCTACATCAACGGCGTGCTGCTCATCTTCAACCTCCTGCCGGCGCTGCCACTCGACGGCGGGCGGGTCCTGCACGCGGCGCTGTGGCGCGCGCGGCGCAGCCTGGTCTGGGCGACGCGGGTGGGCACCGCGATCGGGATCGGCTTCGGCTACCTGTTGATCGGCGGCGGCGTGGTCCTGCTGTTCGCGGGCGCGGGGTTCGGCGGGCTGTGGTTCGCGCTGATCGGTTGGTTCCTCGCGTCCGCCGCGCGCGGCGAGGCGCAGGCGCTGCTCGCCCGCGAGGCGCTCGGCGACATGCCGGTCCGCGAGCTGATGGCGCACGATCCCGCCGCGGTCGATCCCGAGACGACTCTCGACCGCTTCATCGACGAGCTCGCCCGCCACACGCGCTACACGACCTATCCCGTAGTCGAGGGCGGCCGGCCCGTGGGCCTGCTCACGTTCGCGCGCGTGGCCGCCACGCCGCGCGAGCTTTGGGCCCGGACCCGCGTCGCCGAGTGCATGGTGCCGCTCGCGCGGGTGCCGGTCGTCGGCCCCGGCGATCCGGCCTCCGAGGCTCTCTTGAAGATCGCGGCCAGCGAGGTCGGTCGCGCGCTCGTCGTCGCGGACGGGCGGCTCGTGGGCCTGCTCTCGATCTCGGACCTGGCGCGCGCGATCGCGATCGCCGGCCCGACCCCGGCGTTCTCCCCCTGGGACCCCACGACCCGCGCCTGAGCCAACCCGGAGCCGCCCCGCCGGCCCGGCCGGTTCCCGCTACCGAGGCGCGGCTACGTGGTGAGCACGGACGCGGTCGGGCCGTGCGTACGGAAGTTGGGGGGCCGAGGGCTTGGTTCGGTGTGAGTGCGGCGAACCGCCGCGATCGGAGGCCGACTTGGACGCTCACGCCGAAAGCCCGACCGCACCGCTTAGGGACGCTCCGAGCGCCGTCGTCGCGCTCGGCGGCAACGCGCTCCTGCGCCGCGGCGAGCCGCTCGAGGCGGCGAACCAGGCGCGGGCGGCGCGCGACGCGGCGCGGCTGATCGGCGAGGCGTCGCTTCGCTACCGGCTCGTCGTGACCCACGGCAACGGGCCGCAGGTCGGGCTGCTCGCGCTGATGAGCGACGCGTACGACGAGGTCGACCCGTACCCGCTCGACGTCCTCGGGTCGGAGAGCGAGGGGCAGATCGGCTACGTGCTCGAGATGCAGCTCGACAACTTCATCGACCACCAGGACACCGTCGCGGTGATCACGCGGACCGTCGTCGACGAGTCGGATCCCGCGTTCGAGAACCCGACCAAGTTCATCGGGCCCGTCTACGACGAGGCGCACGCGCAGCGCGCGGCGGTCGAGCGCGGCTGGACGATCAAGCCGGACGGCGAGCACTGGCGCCGCGTGGTGCCCTCCCCCGAACCCAAGCGGATCGTGCAGCTCAGCGCGATCCGGGCGCTGCTCGAGGACGGCTTCCTCGTCGTCTGCGCGGGCGGCGGGGGCGTACCCGTGCTCGAGGACGAGCGCGGGCGGCACCGGGGGGTCGAGGCAGTCATCGACAAGGACCTCGCCTCGTCGCTTCTCGCGCGCGACCTCGACGTCGATCTGCTCGTGCTGGCCACGGACGTCGACGCGGTCTACGAGGGCTTCGGCACGCCCCGCCAGCGGGCGATCGCCCGGGCGAACCCCGCGGCCCTGCGCGCGCGGGAGTTCCCCGCCGGTTCGATGGGCCCGAAGGTGGAGGCGGTGTGCCGGTTCGTCGAGGCGACGGGCAGGCGCGCAGCGATCGGGAGCCTCGAGCAGATCACCGGACTGCTCGACGGGACCGCGGGCACGCAGATCGATCCCGCGGCCGACGGGGTCGCCTACGCCGAAGCCGGCGAGGGAGGCGCCGGCCGTGGCTGAGCTCGCGGACAGAGGCGGGACCGCGCAAGGGCGCGCGGAGCTGGCGGACCGCGTCGCCGCGCTCATGCCCGAGCTCGAGGCGGAGCTCATGCGCCTCGCGGCGATCCCCTCGATCTCGGCGCCAGGCTATCCGCGCGAACCGCTTCAGGAGGCGCACGACGCCGTGGCGGAGGCGTTCCGGGCGGCCGGGGTGGAGGTCGAGACGCTTGAGCTCCCGGACACCGCGCCGATCGTGACCGCGGAGGTCCAGGGCCCGCCGGGCGCGCCCACCGTCCTGCTCTACGCGCACTACGACGTGCAGCCGCCCGGCGACGAGGCCGCCTGGCGCACGCCGCCGTTCGAGCCGCGCCTCAGCGACGGCACGATCTATGGCCGGGGCGTCGCCGACGACAAGGCGAACGTGATCATGCACCTGGGTGCCCTGCGCGCCTTCGACGGCCGCCCGCCGGTCGGGGTCAAGGTCGTGATCGAGGGCCAGGAGGAGGTCGGCAGCCCGTTCGACGAGCTGCCGCTGCGCGACCCCGACCGCTTCCGCGCCGACGCGATCGTGGTCGGCGACGCGGGCAACGCGCGCCCGGGCCTGCCGACGCTCACCGTCGCGGCGCGGGGCGTCGCGGACGTGGTGATCGAGGCGAGCACCCTCGACGCGCCCGCGCACAGCGGCGATTTCGGGGGCGCCGCGCCCGACGCGTTGCTCGCGCTCGTCCACGCGCTGGCGAGCCTGCACGACGAGCGGGGCGACGTCGCGGTCCGCGGCCTGCGCCGCGAGCCCTGGACCGGCGACGATCTCGACGAGGCCGAGTTCCGCGAGCTCGCGGGCGTTCCCGATGGCGTCCCGCTCATGGGCTCTGGCTCGCTCGGCGAGCGCGTCTGGTCGGGCCCGGCGATCACCGTCACCGGCCTCGACGCGCCCCCGGTCGAGGGCTCCCCGAGCGCGGTCGTCGCCCACGCGCGCGCCCGGTTGAACTTGCGCGTGCACCCCGGCCAGGACGCGAGCCTGGCCCGCGCGCTCGTGCTCGAGCACCTGCGCCGCCTGCGCCCCTTCGGCGTTGCGCTGCGCGCGCGCGCCGACGGCGACGCCGGCAACGGCTTCGAGGCCGACACCAGAGGACTTGCATACGACGCCGCCCGCGCCGCTCTGCGCAGCGCCTGGGGCAGCGAACCGATCGAGCGCGCCATCGGCGGGGCCATCCCGTTCGTGAGCGCGCTCAGCAAAGCGCTTCCGGCGAGCGAGATCTTGCTCTTCGGCGCTCAGGACGCGAGGTGCGGCATGCACGCGCCGAACGAGCGCGTGCTTTTGGACGAGCTGGAGCGGGCGATCGTCGCCGAGGCCGAGTTCTTCGCCCAATACGCAGCAAGGAAGGAGGGCCACTCCAATGGCTGAAGAGCCCAACCAAGGCGCGCAGGCGACGTCGAGCCGCGCGCCCGATGAAGAGAACGAGGACGCCGGCGAGGGCAGGGGGAGGAAGTTCCGCTTCCCGAGCGCGTTTACGGTCCTCACGCTCGTCGCGCTGCTGGTCTGGGGGCTTACGTTCATCATCCCGGCCGGCCAGTACGAGCTCGACGACGAGGGCGCCCCCATCCCGGGGACCTACGAGGAGATCCCGGCGCCGCTCGACTTCGTGGACCGCGTCGAGGACTTCTTCCTCGCGCCGGTCAACGGCCTCTACGGGATCGAGGGGTCTGAGTCTGGGTTCATCGACCCCGACGAGGAGGGCTTTTTGTTCGGCGCCGCGCAGGTCTTCCTGTTCGTCCTCGCGATCGGCGTCTTCATCACCGTGATGTTCGAGACGGGGGCGCTCAACCGCGGCATCGCGCGGCTCGCCTACCGCACCCGGGCGCACGGCTGGCTGATGATCGTCGCGATCATGGTCGTCTTCTCGATCCTCGGCTCGGTCGAGGGGATGGCCGAGGAGACGCTGGGCTTCTACGCGCTGATCGTGCCGCTGATGCTGGCCCTGGGCTACGACCGCATGGTCGCGGTCGGGGTGATCCTGATCGGCGCGACGATCGGCGTGTACGGCGCGACCGTGAACCCGTTCTCGGTCGGCATCGCATCCGGCTTCGCCGACGTGTCGATCGGCGATGGGATCGTGCTGCGCCTGCTGCTCTGGGCGCTGCTCACCGCCGTCGGCATCGCCTTCGTCGTGCGCTACGCGAATCGCGTGCGCGCGCGGCCGGAGGCGTCGGTCGTGGGCTTTAGGCCCGGCGACCGCGAGCAGGCCGTGGCGGCGACCGCCGAGCAGCCACCGGCGCTGAGCGGCCGCGACAAGGTCACGCTGGCCGCGACGGTCCTCACCTTCGCCTTCATGATCTTCGCGATCGTGCCCTGGGCGAGCATCATCGAGGGCACGGACGCCGAGCCGTACTCCTGGGAGCTCGGCTGGTGGTTCCCGCAGCTCACCGCGCTGTTCATCGTCGCCGCGGTGATCGTCGGCCTGATCGGCGGCCTGAGCGAGAACAAGCTCACCGACACGATCGTCAAGGGCGCCGGCGACTTCATCTACCCGGCGCTGGTGATCGTGCTCGCCCGCGGGATCTCGGTGATCATGAGCAACAACGAGATCGCCGACACCGTCCTGCACGCGATGGAGAGCGCGGCGACGGACGTGAGCGGGGCGATCTTCGGACCGATCATCTTCATCCTCAACCTGCCGCTCGCCTTCCTGATCCCGTCCACCTCGGGGCACGCGACGCTCGCGATGTCGATCCTGGCTCCGCTGGCGGACTTCGCGAACGTCGACCGCTCGCTGGTCGTGACCTCGTGGAACGCCGCCTCCGGCTGGATCAACCTGATCACGCCGACCAGCGGCGTGGTGATGGGCGGCCTGGCGCTGGCGAAGGTCGGCTACGACCGCTACCTGCGCTGGATCGCGCCGCTCTTGCTGATCCTGTTCGTGATCACGGTGGTGGCGGTGGCGATCGCGGGGGCGCTCCAGTGAGGGGCGCTCCACACGGACGTCTACGCGGCGAGGCCGCGGGAAGGGAGTAAGCCATGCCATTCCATGTCGACAGCGAGGTGGGCAAGCTGCGCAAGGTGCTCGTCCACCGGCCAGGCCTCGAGC
>DATCLC010000119.1:0-96517 GCA_036564135.1 Solirubrobacterales bacterium | reverse complement strand
CGGCGAGTCCGGCGAGCGCCCGGAGGTCGGCGAGGAGGAGATCGCCGACATCGTCTCGATGTGGACCGGCATCCCGGTCTTCAAGCTCACCGAGGCCGAGACCAAGAAGCTCCTGCGCATGGAGGAGGAGCTGCACAAGCGCGTCATCGGCCAGGACGTGGCGATCGAGGCCGTCTCGAAGGCGATCCGGCGCTCGCGCGCGGGCATCAAGGACCCGAAGCGGCCGTCCGGCTCGTTCATCTTCCTGGGCCCGTCGGGCGTGGGCAAGACCGAGCTGGCCCGCACGCTCGCCGAGTTCCTCTTCGGCGACGAGGACTCGATGATCCGCATCGACATGTCCGAGTACATGGAGAAGCACGCGGTCTCGCGGCTCGTGGGCTCGCCGCCCGGTTACGTCGGCTACGACGAGGGCGGTCAGCTGACCGAAGCCGTGCGCCGCAAGCCGTACTCGGTGCTGCTCCTGGACGAGATCGAGAAGGCGCACCCTGACGTCTTCAACATCCTCCTGCAGATCCTCGAGGACGGGCGCCTCACGGACGCGCAGGGCCGCACGGTCGACTTCCGCAACACGATCGTGATCATGACCTCGAACATCGGGGCCAAGGACATCGCGCGGAACGTGTCGTTCGGCTTCGCCGCGACCGAGGACGAGACCGGCACCTCCTACGAGGAGATGAAGGGCCGGATCATGGGCGAGCTCAAGAAGGTGTTCCGCCCGGAGTTCCTCAACCGGATCGACGAGGTCATCGTCTTCCACAAGCTCTCGCGCGACCAGGTCAAGCAGATCATCGACCTCTTGATCGCCCGCGTGAAGGCGCAGGTGGCCGAGCACGAGCTGCAGCTCGAGCTCACCGAGGAGGCGAAGGACCTGATCGCCGAGAAGGGCTGGGATCCGGCGATGGGCGCGCGCCCGCTGCGCCGGGCGATCCAGCGCTACATCGAGGACCCGCTCGCCGACGAGGTCCTGCGCGCCGGCGAGATCGAGCCGGGCACCACGGTGCTGGTCGAGCGCGATCCGTCCGGCGACGAGGAGGACCGTCCGCTCAAGCTCAAGCTGATCAAGCCGCGCAAGCGGGCCCGGCGCAAGCAGCCGGCCGGCGTGGGCGGCCGCGGCGGCGAGGGCGAGGAGCACCCGCCCGAGGACGCCCCCGCGGCGGACGAGAGCGGCGACGCGGCGGAATAGCGCAAACGCTTGACGCGACGTGCGAGACGGGCGGCCTGCGGGCCGCCCGTTTCCCGTCCGCGCCCAATTTGGCCCCCTATGGGGTGTCCCGGTTTACGCGCGCCGCGGCGATATGTGCCGAGTTTGCAACGCGCGAGGCCGAGCGCCGTGGGCCTTTCGTCACATCTCCGCCAAGCGGGCGTGGAGCCGACCACGCCATGGGGGGCGGAATGCGCCCGGGGCGGCGGCGCGGCGCGTCTTTAGTGCCCTATAACCGTCCGAGCCGGGGGAACGGGAGCCGAGCGAGGAGGCTGAGATGAGCGCGAGGGAGCACGACGTGGTGGTCGCCGGAGGGGGTCCGGTGGGGACGATGCTGGCGGCGGAGCTGGCGCTCGCGGGCGTGGACGTGGCGGTGGTCGAGAGGCGCCCGGATCGCGAGCTGGCGGGCTCGCGCGCGGGCGGCCTGCACGCGCGGGCGCTCGAGGCGCTCGACCAGCGCGGGGTGGTGGAGCGGTTCCTGGCGGAGGGCCAGCCCGCGCAGGTCGCGACGTTCGGCACCGCGCGGCTGGACATGAGCGACCTGCCGACCCGCCACCCCTACACGCTCGGGCTATGGCAGAACCGGATCGAGCGGATCCTGGGCGCCTGGCTCGATGAGCTGCGGGCGCGCGTCGATTACGGGCGCGAGGTGGTGGGCTTCGCGGAGGACGACACGGGCGTGGCCGTGCGCCTCGCCGACGGCGACGCGCTTCGAGCGCAGTACGTCGTCGGGTGCGACGGCGGGCGCAGCCTCGTCCGCAGAGCGGCGGGCATCGAGTTCCCCGGCTGGGAGGCCACGCAGACCAACTTGATCGCCGAGGTCGAGGTGGCCGAGGAGCCGGAGCTGGGGGTCCGCCACGACCAGGTCGGGACGCACGGGATCGGCCGGGTGGACTACGAGATCCGCGACGGCGAGATCGTCTACGCCGACGAGGGCCCGGTGCGGGTGATGCTGACCGAGCGCGAGGTGCGTTCGGGCGAGCCGACGCTGGATGACCTCCGCGCGGGGCTGGTCGCGGTCTACGGCACCGACTTCGGCGTCCACAGCCCAACGTGGATCTCGCGCTTCAGCGACATGACGCGGCAGGCCGCCTCGTATCGCAAGGGCCGCGTGCTGCTCGCGGGCGACGCGGCGCACGTGCACTCGCCCGCGGGCGGGCAGGGGCTGAGCCTCGGACTGCTCGACGCGGTGAACCTCGGCTGGAAGCTCGCGCTGGTGGTGCGCGGCATCGCGCCCGACGAGCTGCTCGACACCTACCACGCCGAGCGCCACCCGGCCGGGGCACGCGCGCTGCGCTACACGATGGCCCAGAGCGCGCTGCAGCGCCGCGACGAGCGCGTCCAGGCAGCCGCGGCGATCATCGCGGAGGTGGCGGGCATGGACGAGCCCCGCAGGCGGCTCGCCGCGATGGTCTCGGGCCTCGACATCCGCTACGACCTGGGCGAAGGCCACCCGCTGCTCGGCCGGCGGATGCCGGATCCCGACCTGCGCACGCCCGACGGCTCGGTGCGCGTGTACGAGCTGCTGCATGACGCGCGGCCGGTGCTGCTGCGCCTCGGGGGCCCGGGCGAGCTCGACGTGACTGGCTGGGCCGACCGGGTCAAGCGCGTCGACGCCGCCTACGACGGCGCGTGGGAGCTGCCGGTCGTCGGCGAGGTGAGCGCGCCGACGGCGGTGCTGGTCAGGCCCGACGGCCACGTCGCATGGGTGGGTGAGGGCGGCGACGAGGGGCTCGCGCGGGCCTTGACCCAGTGGTTCGGCCCACCGCGCCCCCAGCCCCCGGCCAAATAGACCACGAATAGGGTGTCCGGGCGAACGCCCGCCGCGCAGAGATGTGACGAAACACGCACAGGCGGCGATCGCGCTCCGCGTGCGCCGTGCGTCTTTCGTCACGTTTCCGCCAAGCGCGCGTAAACCCGACCACGTCATACGGGGCCAAATTGGCCCCGGCTGGGGGGATGGGGGGCGGGGTGACGTCGGGCGGGGTTCGTAACGTGGACTCCGCATGGCGCGCCGCGACACCGCATACGTATGCCAGTCCTGCGGGCACGAGTCGCTGCGCTGGGCCGGGCAGTGCCCCGGATGCGGGGAGTGGAACACGCTCGTCGAGACTCCGCGGCCGCAGGCAGCGCCCCGCGGCTCGGGCTCACCCGGCGGCCGCGCGCGCAGCGCGAAGCCGGGTAGGCCGGTGCCGCTCCGCGACGTCTCCATGCCCGAGGTCGAGCGGCTGCGCACCGGCATCGACGAGTTCGACCGCGTGCTCGGCGGCGGCCTCGTGCCGGGCTCGATCGTGCTGCTCGGCGGCTCGCCGGGCATCGGCAAGTCCACGCTCACCGGCATGGCGCTGGGCAACCTCACGGCGGCCGGCAAGCGCACGCTCTACGTCTCGGGCGAAGAGTCCGCGGCCCAGGTACGCATGCGCGCGCAGCGCCTCGGCGAGGCGGCGCTCGCCGTGCCCGCGCTCGCTGAGACCTCGCTCGAGACCGTGCTCGCCACGCTCGAGGCCGAGCGCCCGCAGGCGTGCGTGATCGACTCGATCCAGACGCTCCACGCCGAGGGCATGACCGGCGCGCCCGGCTCGGTGGGCCAGGTGCGGGAGGCGGCGAACGCGATCCTCGAGGTCGCCAAGCGCATCGACTGCGCGGTCCTCCTCGTCGGCCACGTCACCAAGGAGGGCGCCGTCGCCGGCCCGCGCGTCCTGGAGCACTTGGTCGACTGCGTGTTGCTCTTCGAGGGCGAGCGCGAGCGCAGCTTCCGCACGCTGCGCGCGCTCAAAAACCGCTTCGGCGCCACCAGCGAGGTGGGCGTGTTCGAGATGCGCGACGGCGGGCTGGTGGAGGTCGAGGATCCATCGGCCCGCTTCGTCGGCGAGGCGAGCAGCGCGCCCGGGTCGGTCGTCCTCTGCTCGATGGAGGGCACCCGCCCGCTGCTCGTCGAGGTGCAGGCGCTGGTCGCGCCGACCGAGATCGTCCCACAGCGGCGCGTCGCGAACGGCGTCGACCGCAACCGCCTCGCGATGGTGCTCGCCGTGCTCGTGCGCAACGGCGGCCCGGCGCTCGCGAACGCCGATGTCTTCGTGAACGTCGCGGGCGGCGTCCGCATCGACGAGCCCGGCGCCGACCTCGCCGTCGCGCTCGCGATCGCATCGGCGCACCGCGGCGAGTCGCTCGCCGACTCGGAGGGCCGCCCGCTCGCCTGCTTCGGCGAGGTCGGGCTCACCGGAGAGCTGCGCAGCGTCGCCCACGCCGACCGGCGCGTCGCCGAGGCGCGCAAGTTCGGGCTCGGCCCGGTGCTCGCTCCGCCGCCGGTCGACGCGATCCCCGGGCTCGCCCCGCAGGCCACGCTGCGCGACGCGCTGCGCGCCGCCCTCGGCCGCGCGCCGAAGCGCGCCGCGGCGTGACCCCAACGGCCACCCGCGACGCAGCCGAGCGGCTGTCCCCTGTGATGTGCGCGCGGGCGGTGGCCAGACACGCTCAAGGCGCCGCGCACTGCCGAGCCTGCCGTCGACGGGGGTCGCCTGGTGAGCGTCGGTTCAGGTGCGGCGTCGCCCGCGTTCGACGAGAAGGCTGTAGCGCAGTTCGTTCTCGCGCTTGAGGCGCCGCAGCTCCTCGCGCTCGGCCGGGTCGGTCGTCCGCATGATCGCTCGGTCGAGCGCGTAGCCTTGGCGTCGCAGCTCGAGCTCCGGCGGCAGGGCGTCCGCGTTGCGCAAAAGCTTGTAGCCGGCGCGCAGGTGCGGCGGGACGCGAGAGAGGTCCTCGAGCTCGAGCGGCTTGCCCTTGCCGGGGAGGTCATCGAACTCGCCGAGCTCGATCGCTTCGAGGATCCGCGACTCGGCCACCCGGGCGAGGAAGTCCATGGCGGGAAGGTTAGGCGCACGCCGCATTCGGCTTGACAAAGCCGAATCCGACCTGTCCAGTGCGAATTCGCCGTGACCGCGCTTAGCTTCTCTTTATGTCACCATGGATGGCGTCATGGCGATGCCTAAGGAACGGAACGAGTTGGAGGCACGCCAGGACCCAAGGTTGCTGCGCGCCCTCGACATGGTGGCGCCCGGCACCCCCCTCCGCGAAGGCATCGACAACATCATCTACGCCCGCACGGGTGGCCTGATCGTGATCGCGGAGGCCGACGAGGTCTCGTTCATGTTCTCGGGCGGGATCCGCCTCGACGTCGACTACTCGCCCGCGCTGCTCTACCAGCTCGCGAAGATGGACGGGGCGATCGTCCTCGACCCCGAGACGCTGCGCATCTGCTGGGCGAACGTCCAGCTCATGCCGGACCCGACGATCCTCTCGATGGAGACCGGCACGCGCCACCGCACCGCCGAGCGCGTCTCCAAGCAGACCAAGTCGCTCGTGGTCGCGATCTCGCAGCGCCGCGACGTCGTCTCGCTCTACGTCGAGGGGATCAAGTACATCCTCGAGGACATCTCGACGGTGCTGTCGAAGGCGAACCAGGGCCTCGCCACGCTCGAGAAGTACCGGGCTCGCCTCGACCGCGTCTCCTCACGCCTCACCGCGCTCGAGTTCGCCGGCAGCGCCGCCCTCTACGACGTGCTCTCCGTGCTCCAGCGCGCCGAGCTGGTCACCCGTATGGCCGTTGAGGTGGAGCGCTACATCATCGAGCTCGGCAGCGAGGGCCGCCTGATCGAGATGCAGCTCGACGAGCTGGTCGTCGGCGTGATCGCCGATCGCTCCGCCCTCGTGCGCGACTACGCGACGTTCACGTCCGAGCAGGAGCTGGAGAACGCGCTCGCCCAGCTCAGCGCGCTCGACCACCAGGAGCTGCTCGACTTCGGCCGCCTCGCCGAGCTCCTGGGCTACGACCGCAAGACGAACTCTTTCGACTTCCCTGTAACACCGCGGGGCTTCCGCGCGCTCTCGCGCGTGCCGAGGCTCCCTCGCCTGGTGGCCCAGAAGGTCGTCGACCACTTCGGCGACCTCGAGGCCATCCTTGCCGCATCGGACTCCGAGATCGGGGCCGTACCGGGGGTGGGGGAGGCTCGCGCGCAGGAGATTCGCGAGGGGCTCCGCCGGCTCCAAGAGGTCGATCTCGTCGACCGATACCAGTGATGCAAACGGACGGCCGCCGGGGGCGCCGTCGATCGAAGGAGGAAGCTCATTCCTGAAGTAGCTACGGACGAAACCGCGAAAACGGACGACGATCTCGACGCGGAAGTCTGCGACTTCGACGCCGGCGATCACGTCGTCTACCCGCACCACGGGGCAGGCGTGGTGCTCAAGAAGGAGACGCGCGAGCTGCTCGGTGAGGAGCGCGAGTACCTCACCATCAAGATCCTGCACAACGACATGACCGTGATGGTCCCGTGTGAGAACGCGGCGCGCGCGGGCCTGCGCCGGGTCATCGACCCCGAGCAGGTGCAGAAGGTCATCGAGGTGCTGACCGGCGAGCTCTCGGAGATGCCGAAGAACTGGAATCGCCGGTTCAAGTACAACCGCGAGAAGATCAAGACCGGCGACGTGTTCGAGATCGCCGAGGTCGTGCGCAACCTCGCCATCCGTGAGATGGAGAAGGGTCTCTCGACCGGCGAGAAGCAGATGTACACGCGCGCGAAGAAGATCCTCGCGTCCGAGTTCATGTACGCCCTCGAGAAGGACGAAGAGGGTGCGGAGGAGTACATCGACAACCTCCTCCAAGAGCGCTTCGGCTCCACCGCGGCCGCTTAGCGGAACGCGGGCAACCGCCGTCATCGCGGCCGCCGGCTCCGGGTCTCGCCTTGGGGCCGGCGGCCCGAAAGCGCTGGTGCCCATCGGCGGCCGGCCGCTCGTGGCCTGGTCGCTCGACGCGGTGCGGCGCGCCCAGGCGATCGACGCGATCGTGGTCGCCGCGCCTCCTGCGCACGTCGACGAGCTGCGGGAGCTGGCGGGCGACGACGTCGCGGTCGTCCCCGGCGGGGCGTCGCGCTCGGAATCCGTCGCCCGCGCGCTCGCGGCCGCCGCGGGCGAGTTCGCCGTCGTGCACGACGCCGCGCGGCCGCTCGCCTCGCCCGAGCTCTTCGACGGCATCGTCGCGGCGCTCGCCGAGGACCCGGGGGTCGCGGGGCTGGTCGCCGCCGCGCCCGTGATCGACACCATCAAGCGCTGTCGCGGCGAGGAACTCGAGGTGGTCGAGACCCCCGACCGCAGCGAGTTCTGGGCGATCCAGACCCCGCAGGCCTTCCGCGCGGACGCCCTGCGCGCCGCGCTCGACGTGCCGACCGAGCGCCTCGCGACTGCCACCGACGACGCCAGCTTGGTCGAGGCTGCGGGCGGGCGCGTGCGCGTCTACCCGGTCGCCGAGCCGAACCCCAAGCTCACCCGTCCCGTGGACCGGTTCCTGATCGAGGCGCTGCTCCGCGAGCGCGAGACGCTGACGCGCTGACGCGCGCGTCTTGCGCGAGGCGGGTGCTGCGGGTTGTATGGCCTCGCAGCGGCGTTGGGGATCAGAGGGGTTTGAGTCTGGGTTTCAGGGAGTGACCACGAGCTGATTGGGGAGGAACCCATGTGCGGTTCACGTGGTTTCGTCACGGTTCTTGCGGCGGCGACGCTCTCGCTGCTGCTCGTCAGCGCAAGTGCACAGGGCGCAGTGCGTAAGGTGCCCAAGCAGTACCCGACGATTCAGGCGGCGGTTGACGCCGCGAACCCCGGGGACTCGATCGAGGTCTCCAAGAAGCGCAACATCGAGCACGTGACCGTCTCGACCCCGCGGCTTGTGATCAAGGGCGTGAAGCCCGGCGTGGTCGTGGACGGCTTCGTCGAGGGCGTCGGCAACAACCACCAGTTCAACATCAACGCGAACAGGGTGCGCATCGCCAACCTGGAGCTCCGCCACGGTTTGGGGATCAACTGCAACGCGAGCGATCGCTGCGTGGCCAGCAAGGTGCGGTTCACGGGCTATTCGGGCGGCAACTGCTTCTTCTCCTCCGGGAACCGAGCCCAAGTGCGGCGTTCGACGTTGAGCGCCTGCGGCTTCAACGGCGTGGAGATCATTGGCAACAACGCCCGCGTGATACGCAGCACGATCCGGCTGACGAACCAAGACTGCATCAGCATCGTCGGGGACGGCGCCGTGGTGGGCAGCAACAAGATCCGCAGCTGCGAGGACGGCGAGGGGGTTGAGATCCAGGGCGATAACGCCAGGGTGGAGGGCAACCGGTTCGCCAGCACGGGGAGCACCTTCGTGTATGTGCACGGGGGCAACGACGCCAAGGTTCTGCGCAACCGCGGCGTGGGTGGCTGGGACTACTGCTACTACCTCGAGGGTGATCGCATGCGGGCGCAAGGCAACCTGGCAAGCGCCTGCTATCACGGCTTCTATATGTCGGGTCGCAACCCGAAGGCGATCGGTAACCGGATCTCGAACGGCACCGAGGATGGGTTCGAGATCTACTGCAGCGTTGCGTGCGCGAAAGTTGAGGTCAAGAACAACGTCGCCCGCCATCTCGCGAACCACGCCGATGGTTTCTATGTGTACGTCGGCGGGCCGGGAGTCCCGTTGATCCAGGGGAACCAGGTGGTCAACGCGTCCGGTATGGGGTTCTACCTCTATCTCCCCAACGGCGGACGAGTTGTCAACAACACCGCGCGCGACGTGGGCTGGGAGCACGAGGAAGCGTTCACCCTTGACGCCGGCAACGTGACCTTCAAGCGCAACAAGGCGATCGGCGCCGGTGGCGATGGCTTCTACATCCTCGGCGATGAGAACCTCATCGAAGACAACGTCGCCCGCAAGAACCACGAAGACGGCTTCGAGGTCTCCACGTACACCGGCAACCGGCTGATCGGCAACGTTGCGCAGAAGAACAAGGCTGACGGCATCGAGAACCTGGGTACCGACACCGTCCTGCGCCGCAACCGCGCTTCCGGCAACCGGCGCGACTGCGCGAACTCCGGCACGATCGCGGTCAAGCAGCGCAATCGCTGCGCCGACAAGTCGAACTTCAACCAGCCGGGCGCGCTGCGGGACGCGTCGCGATAGCCGGTGCCCGCGCCCGCGGGCGCGCTGGGCCCGCGGGCGAAGCCGTTGGGCGCGCCCGTTCAGCGCTTGGGGATGCGGAAGCGCTTGCGCGCCGGGCTGGCGTCCCGGTTGCCGGCGGGGTCGATTGCGGCCACCCGGAAGACGTGGCGGCCGGGCTTCAGCTTGCGGTAGGCCTTCGGCGAGGAGCACGGCCGGAACTTCTGCTTGTCGAGCTTGCAGCGGAAGCTGGAGCCCTGCTCGCTCGAGCCGAAGCGGAAGCGGGCTGTGCGCTTGCGCTTGTTGATCTTCGCCTTGATGACCCTCGTCTGCGGCGGCACCACGTCGGCCACCTCGAAGTCGAACGTCGCCGGCGTGGGATCGACGTTGCCCGCGCGATCCACCGCGCGCACGCGGAACGTCCACTCGCCGGCAGCGAGCTGCGACGCCGTGTGCAGGAACCCGGGTCCGCTGCACGATCCGAAGCTCGCGGCGCCCTTGTCTATCGAGCACTCGAACGATGCCCCGATCTCGTTCGACGCGAAGCTGAAGCTCGGCGTCGCGTCCTCGGTGACGGGATCGGGATGAGCCTCGATGCGCGTGTCGGGCGGATCGGAATCCGGCTGCACCTGCCTCAGCACCGAGAGGTTGGAGGTGTTGAGGTTGTAGGTCACGAGATCGGCGTCCCCATCGTTGTTCATGTCGCCGACCGCGACGTCGCGGACGAAATTGCCGTTGGCGGGCACCGTGACGTCGTGGACGAAGGCGCCGTCATCGTTCAAAAGGACGGACACCGAGTTCTGGGAGTTGTGCGGCACGACGAGGTCCGGGTCGGAATCCCCGTCCATGTCCGCGAGCTCCGCGGCCGGATTCTCGTTGACGGGCGAGTCGAGGTTCGTGGCGCTGCCCAGGTTCGCCCCGGATGCGCCCGGCACGATCGTGATCAGGGGGCCGCCCTGAACGACCGCGAAGTCGGGGTCCCCGTCGCCGTTTACGTCTCCCACCGCGACATCACCCCCTACGCCGCTGGCATTGGGGAAGTTCTCGAAATCGCCAGCCGAGAACGTGCCGTTGCCCGCGCTCACATAGGTCTGGAGCCGCGCCGTGCCCGCGATCAGCCCGACCAGCGCGACGAGATCGTCGTCGCCGTCGCCGTCGAGGTCGGCGGCCTCGATTCGGCGTGCGTTCACTGGCACGCTGAAGGTCTGAGACGACCCAAACGCGCCGCTGCCGTTGTTGAGCCGCACCGTCACGACCTGGTCGTTGATGGAGAGCACCGCGATGTCGAGCCCGTTGGCCTCGTCGAAGTCGCCCAGCGCGATCGAGAACGCGCCGTCGCCCGCGGGGTAGGTGCTCACCGCGCCGAAGCCGCCGGTCCCGTTCCCGAAGCGCACGGTCACGTTGTCGGCGGTGGCGTTGGCGGTGGCCACGTCGAGGTTGTTGTCGCCGTTGAGATCGCCGACCGCGATCGTCACCTGAGCGCCACCCGTCGACGCTCCCATCAGGTGCGCCGTGGGCGGCCCCAGCGTGCCGTCTCCGGCGCCGGGGAGGACAACGGCGGCGGCCTCGCCGAGCGAGCTCCCGGCCGCGATCACATCGAGGTTCGCGTCGCTGTTGTCGTTGACGTGCCCGAGGCGGAGCGCCTGCCCGCCGCCGATGGACGGGGTCGCGGTGCCAAGCGGGAACACGCTGCCCGGCCGGCCGAAGAGCGTCCCCGACCCGTCGCCGAGCAGCGCGCTGACCGTGCCGCCTGAGCCAGCGCTGCCGAGGTCGGGGAGGCCGTCGTTGTTGAGGTCGGCGACCGTCACGTCGACGATCTGGCCGCCGCTGACGGCATGCGCCGTCGCCGCGCCCAGGCCACCCGCTCCGTTGCCGAGGTGCACCGCGACCTCGGCATCGTCGTTGGCGGTGACCACGTCGTCGTCGCCGTCCGCGTCGAGATCGAAGGCGACGATCTCGTTCGGCATGCTCGGCGAGGTCGATGTCGCAAGCGGTGTGAAAGATCCGCCGCCATCGCCGGCGAGGAGCTGCACGGATCCGGACGCGCCGTTGCGCCGGGCGACGGCGAGGTCGCGATTCCCGTCGTCGTTGAAGTCGCCCACGTCGACCGCGATCGCGGCCGTCGCCTCCAGCTCCTGCGGCGATGCGAAGCCGCCCGACCCGTCGCCGAGCAGGGTCAGCACGCGGTTCGCGGCGGACGCCGCCACGGCCAGATCCAGGCGCCCGTCACCGTTGAGGTCGCCGACGGCGACGTCCGTGGGAGCCGCGCCAAGCGAGACGGGTTCGCCCAACGTGAAGTTGCCGTCACCGTCATTTGCCAGCACGACGGCGTCGTTGGTGCCCTGGTTCACGGAGACGAGGTCGAGGTCGCCGTCGCGGTCGAAGTCGCCGCTCGCAAGCCGCCACGGCTCCGTTCCCTCCGGCAGGGTGAGCGTGTCGCGGATCGTGACGCTCTCGAGCTGACCCACGCCGACCGTCGAGATCGTGCCGCTCGTGCGGTTCGCAAGCGCCGCGTAGACGGCGCCATCACCGCTGAACTCACCCGTGATGACGTCGCTGGGGGCGCCGCCGTAGCTCACGGAGGCGGTACCGCTGAACGAGCCCGTGCCCAGGCCGAAGCGCCAAGTGAGGGCGTTCGCGCCCTCGGTCGCAACGAGCATGTCCGGGTTCGTATCGCCGGTGACCTCGCGGAACGCGACCGCGCGCGGGTTGACCGAGGGGCTGATCGCGTGGTCGATCGACCCCGGCGAGATCCCGGCGGTGAACGTCAGCGCGCCCGCTCCCTGCGCGGTGACCATCAAGCTGGCGAGCGCCAGCGCGAGCGCACAAGGCAATTGCTTCATGTCCGGCCTGCGTCCTCCATGACGAAGCCCCCGACCGAGGCGTTGATCGCGTGCGGCGCAAACCTAACGCCTGGCGCCCCCGGCGTCGAGTGCCGGCGCTAGGGCCGCAGCAGCACGAAGACGAGCGCGGCGGCGAACGCGAGCTGCCCGAAGGTCATCGCCGTCCCGAGGTTCGCCGCCCCGGCGAGCTCGGCGACGATCGTGCCGAGAGCGAACGCCCCGGCCAGGAGCACGAGGTCGATCGCGGTCCTGGGTAGCTTCTCGCCCACGCCGCGGAATGTAGACGAGGAGGCGGCTTCGCGTACCCTGCTGGGGCGATGCTCACCGATTACCACCTCCACCTGCGCCCGGATGATCCGGACGCGACGCCTGAGAAGTACTTCACCGCGGAGAACGTCGAGCGCTACCTGGAGGCGGCCCGGGCCGCCGGCGTCGAGGAGATCGGCGTCTCCGAGCACATCCACCGCTTCACGACCGCGCTGGAGATCTGGGATCACCCGTTCTGGAAGGAGAGCGCCGTCGACGATCTGGAGGCCTACTGCGAGTTCGTCGCCGGAACGCCTCTGCGGCTCGGGATCGAGATGGACTGGGTGCCCGGCAGCGAGGACCGGATCGCCAACGTGCTCGACGCGCATCCCTTCGACTACGTGGTCGGCTCCGTGCACTTCGTCGACTATGGGTCCATCGACTACGACCGCTTCGACGCGTGGCGCGACGTGCCCGACCCCGACCGCCTCTGGGACCTGTACTTCACGCGCCTGGCGGACGCGGCGCGCAGCGGCCTCTACGACATCCTCGCCCACCCTGACCTGATCAAGTACTGGGGCGACCACAGGCCCAAGCCCAGCCGCGACCCCCGCTTCTACTACGAGCGCGCGGTGGAGGCGATCGCCGAGAGCGGCATCGCCGTCGAGGTCTCGACCGCGGGTTATCGCAAGCCGATCGGCGAGCTCTACCCGGCCGATGCCTTCGCCGAGATGTGCGTCGAGGCCGGCGCGACCTTCGCCCTCTCCTCGGACGCGCACCTGCCGGAGGAGGTCGGTCACGCCTACGACCGCGCCGTGGAGACGATGCGCGGCTGGGGCGTGAACGAGATCGCCGTCTTCGAGAAGCGCCAGCGCCGGACGGTGGAGCTCGGGTGAGCCCGCGGGTCGGCGTCGGGTACGACAGCCACCGCTTCGCGGAGGGCCGCCGGCTGGTTCTGGGCGGCGTCGAGATCCCGCACGAGCTCGGGCTCGCCGGGCATTCGGACGCCGACGTCGTCGCGCACGCGATCACCGACGCGGTGCTCGGCGCTGCGGGCCTGGGCGACATCGGTCAGCACTTCCCGCCGGACGACGAGCGCTGGCGCGACGCCGATTCGGTCGAGCTGCTGCGCACGGCGGTCGCGATGGTTCCGGGGGCGGTCACCAACGTGGACGCCACCGTGATCTGCGAGCGCCCGCGGCTCGGCGAGTACCGGGCCGGGATGGAACGCATCCTGGCGGAGGCGACCGGCAGCCCGGTGAGCGTCAAGGCGACGACGAACGAGGGCATGGGGTGGATCGGCCGCGGCGAGGGCATCGCCTGTATCGCGGTCGCGATCGTCGACGTCGAGTGAGGGTCAGGCCCGCCCCTGCTGGGTAGGGTACGGGCCATGAGAGAGAGGTTGAAAGGGGCCGCCCGGCCGGTCCTCGAGCGGGCCCAGCACATCCAGGTCGGATCGCTCGGCGCCCTTCCCGATGTGCCTTTCAACCTGAAGGTGCTCACCGAGGCGGGGATCGTGCGACCCATGCGCCCGGACGTCGCGCTCCAGGTGGCGCGCGAGCTGCGGCGCTGGGGCGCGTCGCCCGCCGCGGGCGTGACGATGTGCGCGCTGCGCTACCCGGACGAGCCGATGGTGATCGACGAGGCCGGGACGCTCACGTTCGCGCAGGTGCACAGCCGCACGAACCGCCTCGCAAGGGCGCTCGCGCGCGCGGGCGTTCGCGCCGGCGACGGCGTCGCGATCCTCGCGCGCAACCACCGCGGCTTCATCGAAGCCGTGCTCGCGATCGCCAAGCTCGGCGCCAACGCGCTGATGATGAACACGATGTTCAGCGGGCCGCAGCTCGCGGGCGTGGTCCGGGAGGAGGGGCCCCGGGCACTGATCTACGACGGCGAGTTCGCCGGCCTGCTCTCCCGCGTCGAGGGCGACCTGGTGCGCTTCGTAGCCTGGGGGGAGGAGGGCGAGGAAACCGGCGACCCGTCGCTCGAGAGCCTGATCGAGTCCGAGCCCGACGACTCGGACCTCGAGCCGCCTGAGCGCCGCAGCAACTTCATCATCCTCACCTCCGGGACGACCGGCGCGCCCAAGGGCGCGCGCCGCACCCAGCCGGCGACGCTCTCGCCGATCGCTGCGCTGCTGGATCGCATTCCGCTGCGCTCCCGCGAGCGCACGGTGATCGCTGCGCCCCTGTTCCACTCCTGGGGCTTCTTGCACTTCTCGATAGGCCTCTCGCTCGGCTCGACCTACGTGCTGCGCCGCAAGTTCGATCCCGAGGCGACGCTGCGGATGATCGCGGAGAACCGCGCCGAGGCGCTCGTCGTCGTGCCCGTGATGATGCAGCGGATCCTCGAGCTGCCCGAGGCGACGATCGCCGCGAACGACACCTCCTCGCTACGGGTCACCGCAGCGAGCGGCTCCGCGCTCCCGGGCCCGCTGGCGACGCGCTGGATGGACACCTTCGGCGACAACCTCTACAACCTCTACGGTTCGACCGAGGTCGCCTGGGCGACGATCGCGACGCCCGAGGACCTGCGCGCCGCGCCCGGCACCGCCGGGCGCCCGCCGCACGGCACGCGGCTCGCGATCTTTGACGCGCACGGCAAGCCGGTCCCGCCGGGCGAGACCGGCCGCATCTTCGTCGGCAACGAGATGCGGATGGAGGGCTACACCGACGGCGGCAACAAGGACGTGATCGACGGCCTGCTCTCCTCGGGGGACGTGGGTCACCTCGACGAGGACGGGCGCCTCTTCATCGACGGCCGCGACGACGAGATGATCGTCTCCGGCGGCGAGAACGTCTTCCCGCGCGAGGTCGAGGATTTGCTCGCGGGCCACGATGCCGTCAAGGAGGTCGCGGTCGTGGGCGTGGACGACGAGGAGTTCGGCCAACGCCTCAAGGCGGTGATCGTGCTGAACGACGGCGCCGAGTGGACCGCGGACGAGGTCAAGCGCTACGTCAAGGAGAACCTCGCCGCCTACAAGGTGCCGCGCGACGTCGAGTTCCTCGACGAGCTGCCGCGCAACGCCACCGGCAAGATCCTCAAACGCGAGCTCGTCTAGGCCGGGGACCTCGCCGGGGACCTCGGCGCGGCGCGCGCCGAGCGTGCGATTTCGTTGCGTATCGCGACTTTCTCGCACCGTCGGCGGGGAGCGGGTGCGGGGGCTAGCCCCGCCGAGCGGCGGCCACGCGACTACGATCCCGTCCTGTGCGAGAGGTGCGCATCCGTGACACGCTGAGCGGCGAGCTCGTCAAGCTCGAGCCCCGCGAACCCGGGAAGGTCGGGATCTACGCCTGCGGCCCGACCGTGTACTCGCGCATCCACGTCGGCAACGCGCGGCCCTACGTCGTCTTCATGCTGCTGCGCCGCTTCCTTGAGCGCCTCGGGTACGAGGTGAAGCTCGTCATCAACGTCACCGACGTAAACGACAAGATCTACGACGCCGCGCGCGAGGCGGGCGTGCCCTCAGCCGAGCACGCGGCCGAGATGATCCGCCTCTACGAGGAGGACACCAACCGGCTCGGGCTCGGCCGCCCCGATGCGGAGCCCCGGGCGACCGAGACGATGCCCGAGATCATCGAGCTGATCAGCGAGCTGATCGCCAAGGGGCACGCGTACGAGTCGGGTGGCGACGTGTATTTCCGCGTGCGCAGCTTCCCCGAGTACGGGAAGCTCTCGAACCGCGATCCTGCCGACATGGACCAGGGCGAGGAGGCGGGCAGCGCCGGCCTCAAGGAGGATCCGCTCGACTTCGCGCTCTGGAAGGGGCACAAGGAGGGCGAGGACACCAAGTGGGACTCGCCGTGGGGCCCGGGCCGCCCGGGCTGGCACATTGAATGCTCGGCGATGGCCGAGTCGCTGCTCGGCGCGGACTTCGAGATCCACGGCGGCGGCTCGGACCTGGTCTTCCCGCACCACGAGAACGAGGTGGCGCAGAGCGAGGCGGCGCGCGGCGTGCCGCTCGCGCGGATCTGGATGCACAACGGGATGATCAGGGTCGCCGACGAGAAGATGTCGAAGTCGGTCGGCAACATCTTCCAGCTCGCCGAGGCCCTCGACCGCTACGGGTCGCAGCCGATCGTCGCCTACCTGGTCTCCGGCCACTACCGCCAGCCGCTCGAGTTCTCCGAGCGTGCGCTGGAGGAGGCCAAGGCGCGCGTCGAGCGCATCCGCAACTTCCTGCGCGACGCGCCGGCGGACGACGGGGCGGGGGAGGAGGACCCGTTCGTGGCCGAGCGCCGCGAGGCCTTCCTCGACGCGCTCGCCGACGACTTCAACACGCCCAAGGCGTTCGCCGCGCTGTTCGAGCTGATCGGCGAGGCCAACAAGCGCCCGCTCGCCGGGGCGCGCGCGGCCGTCGCAGACCTCCTGCCCCTGCTCGGCCTGGAGGCGCTCCTCGAGGAGGAGGACGAGATCGATCCCGAGGCCGAGCGCCTGCTCGCCGAGCGCGAGAAGGCGCGCGCCGAGCGTGATTTCGAGCGCGCCGACCGGATCCGCGACGAGCTCATCGCCCGCGGCTACGAGGTTCGCGACTCCGCCGAGGGGCCGCGGCTCGTGCGGCGCTAGGGTCGTGCCCTCCCGCCCCGAGATCGTCTACGGCCGACGGCCGGTCGCCGAGGCGCAGCGTGGCCGGCGTCGGGTGCGGCGCGTCTGGCGCGCCCCCGAGACGCCCGCCGATGAGCTCGAGCGGCTGGCGGGCTCGCCTGAACACCAGGGCGTCGTTGCCGAGGTGGACCCCTACCCGTACGCGGACGCCGACGCTTTGCTCGAGCCTGAGGACGCGCTCGTCGTCGCCCTCGACCAGGTGCAGGACCCGCACAACCTCGGCGCCGTGGCGCGCTCGGCCGAGGTGGCGGGCGCCGCCGGGCTCGTGATCCCGGAGCGGCGCGCGGTGGGGGTGACCCCAGCCGTCTGCAAGGCGTCGGCGGGAGCGGTCGAGCACCTGCCGGTCGCGCGGGTGCGCAACCTGGCGGACTGGCTCGCAGAGGCGAAGCGCCGGCCGGGTGTCTGGGTGTACGGCGCCGACGGCGACGCGCCGACGCCGTATCTCGACGCGGAGCTCACCGGGCGCGTGGTGTTGGTCCTGGGCAGCGAGGGGAGGGGGCTGCGCCCGCGGGTCGCCGAGCAGTGCGACCTGCTTGTCTCGATCCCGACGCTCGGGCGGGTCGAATCGCTCAACGTCTCGGCCGCGGCCGCGGTGCTGCTGTTTGAGGCGTTGCGTCAACGCCGGGCGGCCGCGAGTGCTTAACAAGGGCGCCGGACGGACCCCGTAATCTGCAACGAACCTTGCAGGGCGCGCCGGGCGAGTTGACAGAAGAACGCGCGACCCCCTACACTGCGCGCATCGTAAGGGTGAACTAAAGGTCGAGCTTTAGACCGGACGTTCGCCACGGACAAGTGAAGGTTCTGGCGCCCAGGGGAGGTGCGGCGCCACCCGATTTCCGATGAACGGAAGGATCGTGTGGCATGGCAACGCAGCAAATCCCCTCGGCACCGGTAGCGGCGACCCACTCGCGGGCGCAGTCTAACCCTCAGGTTGAGCCTGATGATCACTACCTCGTCGCCCTCGCCAAGCAGGGCAGCGCCGACGCGTACGACCGCCTGGTCAAGCGCTACCGCGGTTTCGTCCGCCTGAAGGCGTCCTCGTACTTCCTGCTCGGCGGCGAGCCCGATGACCTGATCCAGGAGGGCCTGGTCGGCCTGTACAAGGCGATCCGGGACTTCCGCCCCGACCGTGAGTCGAGCTTCCGGAACTTCGCCGAGCTCTGCATCACGCGGCAGATCATCACCGCGGTCAAGACCGCGAGCCGCAACAAGCACAGCCCGCTCAACCAGTACGTCTCGTTCGCCCAGGCACCGGCGGCGACGGGCAACGACTCCGAGACGACGCTCGAGGAGGTGCTCCCGGGTCCGATCTCCGACGACCCGGTCGACCGCGTGATCGCCAGCGAGGAGCTCAGCAGCCTGGTGGCCTGCCTGGGCAGCGTGCTCTCCGACCTCGAGTCGCGCGTGCTCTCCCTCTACCTCGACGGCCACAGCTACGAGGTCGTCGCGCGCAAGCTCGAGTGCGACACGAAGACGGTCGATAACGCGCTGCAGCGGGTGAAGCGCAAGGTGGCAAACCACCTCGCCCAGCGCGAGGTCCCGCTCTAGATCGGCCGCGGACCGTCGCCACACCGCTTTCGTCCGCGCCCCGGGGCCGCCCGCCCGGGGCGCGCGCACGTTCCGGGGCCCGCGACCGCCCATATCCTGGGTCCCGGAAAGACGCGCCCGGGTAGCTCAACTGGCAGAGCACCTGATTTGTAATCAGGCGGCTGCGGGTTCGAGTCCCGCCCCGGGCTCTGCACCCACGCGCGGCACATGAGCGAGACCGACTTCACCTGGCGCGACGCTGAGCGCACGATCGTCTTCCGCGCGGCCGCCATGGCCGACGTGATGGAGCTGCTCGCGCGGCACGGCTGGGAGGAGTACGAGCTGCTTACGACGCAGAGCGGGCTCGCGCAGGGGCCGATCGAGCTTCCCGAGCAGGCGGCGTCCCTGCACCTGGTGCCCCCGGGCCCGGTGAACGAGACCTCGGCGGGGCTGATCGACGCCCTCGAAGGTCAGCGGCTCGTCGCGCTCGGCGGCGGCCGGGTGATCGACACCGCGAAGGCGATCGCGGCCGTGCGCGGTGGCGCCGTCGCGGCGTTGCCGACGACGCTCTCGGGCGCCGAGCTGACCCGCATCCACCGCCTCCCCCAGGGTCGCGACGCGCCCGGGCTCGTGCGCCCGCGGCTCGTGGTGGCCGACCCGGCGGCGATGACGAGCCTTCCCGAGCGTCGCCTGCGCGCGAGCGCGATGAACGCCCTCGCCCACGGCATCGAGTCGCTGTACGTGCCCAGCTCGCACCCGGTCGCGACCCTGGCAGCCCTCCGCGGCGCGGAGCTGATCGCCGGTGCGCTCGACCACGGCCTCGACGACGCGACTCGCGTCGAGCTCGCGCTGGGCTCGCTGCTCTGCGCCTACGCGCTCGATGGCACCGGCATCGCTCTGCACCACGTCGTCTGCCAGACGTTGGTGCGGACCATGA
This sequence comes from Solirubrobacterales bacterium, assembly GCA_036564135.1. Taxonomy (GTDB): domain Bacteria; phylum Actinomycetota; class Thermoleophilia; order Solirubrobacterales; family 70-9; genus RSA11. Next base: position 77,204 of record DATCLC010000119.1, on the reverse strand, counting down.
ACCTGCCGCACGCGGAGACGAACGCCGCGCTTCTCCCGCACACGGTGGAGGCGATGGCCGGCCGTGCCCCGCGAGAGATCGCCGACTTGGCGCGGGCCCTCGGGACCCGCCCGGCGACGATCGGCGAGCGGCTCGAGGACCTGATGGGAGGTCGGCGCACGCTCACGGAGCTGGGGGCCGACGAGGGGCTTCTCGACGCCGCGCTCGACGCGATGCTCGCCCGCGAGCAGCTCGCGAACACCCCGGATCCGCCCGACCGCGCCGAGCTCGAGGCGATCGTGCGCGCCGCCTGGTAGCGCCCAGCGGGTAACCGTTTCCGCGCGCGCGTGTACGCGTGCGCAATGGACGAACAGCCGCGCGTTTCGGCCCCACCCCGAAAGGACAAAGTCATCCCGGAGGAGCGCTTCCAGCGTTACCACCGCTACGCGCGCGAACACGGCGTCAACAAGATCCTCTACACGATCGCGCGCCTGATCCTCGTTCCGGCGTTCCTGATCTGGTTCCGGCTCGAGCGCCAAGGCCGCGAGCACGCGCGGGTGAGCGGCGGCCTGATCGTCGCCGCGAACCACCGCAGCTTCCTGGACCCGTTCGTGATCGGCGCGCTCCTGCCGTGGCGGCGGCAGATCCAGTTCGTCGCCAAGGTCGAGTTGTTCGAGAAGCCCTGGCAGGGCTGGATCCTCAACCGCCTCGGCGCCTTCCCGATCCGCCGCGGCCAATCCGACGAGACCGCGGTGGAGACCGCCCGCATCGCCGTCGAGCGCGGCGGCACCGTCGTGATCTTCCCCGAGGGCACGCGCATCAGGCAGGGCTCGCTGGCGCGCCCGAAGCGCGGCGTCGGCCGGCTCGCCCTGGAGACGGGCGCGCCCGTGCTGCCGGTGGCGGTGCTGGGCAGCGAGCACGTGCGCAGGGGCTGGCGCATCCGCCCGCGCAAGGTCGCGCTGCGCGCCGGCCCGCCGCTCACCTTCCCGCGCACCGAGCGTCCTTCGCCGAGCCTCGCGGCGACTGTGACCGAGCGCATCTGGCCGAACATCGAGCTGCAGTGGGAGTACCTGGGTGGGCTGCCGCCGCTTCGCCAGGCGGCGATCATCGGCGCCGGCAGCTGGGGCACCGCGATGGCCGTGCTGCTCGCGCGCGGCGGGCTCGAGGTCCAGCTCGGCACCCGCACCCAGGAGGCGGCGGAGGAGGTCGAGCGCAAGCGCGAGAACGAGCGGTACCTGCCCGGCGTGAAGCTGCCCGAGGGCGTGACAATCAAACGCGCCAGCGACATCGAGCTCGGCGGCTGCGACCTGGTCGTCTACGCCGTTCCCTCGAAGGCGCTGCCCCAGGCTGTCGGGACCACCGCGGACCGCATCGGGCCGCGCACCGCTGTGCTCCTGCTGACCAAGGGGCTCGTGCAGCCGCTCGGCATGCTGCCCACCGAGTACGTCGCCGAACGCGTGCGGGCGCGCGCGATCGCGTGCCTGGGCGGACCGGCGCACGCCCGTGAGGCCGCCGCCGGCATGGCGGCGCTCGTGCTCGGCAGCGCCGACGCCGACCTGCGCCGCCAGCTCTACGAGGTCTTCAACCGCGCGGGCCTGGTCTGCGAGCCGACCGACGACGTGGCGGGCGTCGAGATGGCGGGCGTCGCCAAGAACGCTGCCGCGCTCGCGGCCGCGGCGGCCGAGCCCTACGGGCTGAACGCGGCGGGCATCGCCGCCGCGGGGATCTGGGACGAGTGCGTGGACTACGCGATGCTCAAGGGCGCGCGCCTGGAGACCTTCGCCGGGCTCGCGGGGGTCGGTGATTTGACCGCGACCGTGCTCGCGCCCAACTCCCGCAACCGGCGCGCCGGCGAGCTGCTCGGCAAGGGCGTCCCCGCCGACCAGATCCCCGGGCGCATCCGCCAGGCGTCCGAGGGGCTCGACTCGGTGCCGCTCGTCGCCGAGACGCTGACCCGGGCCGGCGTCGCCGCGCCGCGCTTGAGCGGGCTCGCCGAGCTGATCGCGGGCGAGATCGAGCCCACGGAGTGGATCGCCGGCCTGCGTCAGGCCGAGCGGCAGCGGAGGGTCGCCTGAGATGCGCCCCGGCGCCGCACCGTCACCGGGCGTGGGCTGGGCCGGGCTAGGCTTGCGCCGTGAGCGCAACCGAGGGAGCGCCGGGGCCGGCCAAGGCCGAGCTCGACAGGGAGTTCGAGCAGCTGTACCGCGCGCACCTGCGCGACGTCTATTCCTACGCGTACTACCGGGTTGGCAACCACCACGACGCGGAGGATCTGACCGAGCAGACGTTCCTGCAGGCCTACCGGCACTTCGAGCGGGCGCGCCGCGAGTCGAACGGCCGCCCGATGCGCCCTTGGCTGATCCGGATCGCGCACAACCTGGCCGCCAACCATCACCGCGACCGCTCGCGGCGGCCGGAGGCGAACATCGAGGCCGTGGAGCCGCCCTCGCACCCGCACCCGACCGAGCGGGTGGTCGCGGGCCGCGAGGAGCTGCGGCTGGTCCTGGAGAAGCTCGACGCGCTCAACGACGACCGGCGCGAGGCGCTGATCATGCGCTTCGCGCTCGACATGTCGAACCGGGAGATCGCGCGCGCGCTCGGGCGCAGCGAGGGCGCGACCAAGGTGCTCATCCACCGGGCGCTCAAGCAGCTCGAGGAGGAGATCGCGCGCGCCGAAGGGGGTGCGTAGGCGGATGACGGAACCTGGGCAGATGGACATCGAGGGCCTGCTGCGGGACGCGCTCCGGCCGATCGAGCCGCCCGAGGACCTCGCCTCGCGCGTCGAGAGCACGCTCGTCTCGATCACGCAGCAGGCGAGCGCCGCGCTCGGGAGCTGGGCCGACGACCTCGCCGAGAACGAGCTGGACGCGCTGCGCGACCCGCGCAACTGGGTGCGCCCGGCGGGCGCGGTCGTGGTCGGCGGGGCTGCCGCGGTGGCGCTCGTCGCCCTCGGCCTGCGGCGCCGGCGGCGGCCGAGCGGCCTGCGCGCGGGCGTGGCGCGCGTGACCGAGACCCTCAGCGAGATTCGGCGCTAGGGCGCGGACGGGACTGGGGCGCGGGCGTGGCGGCGCCCATGCCGAGCCCGGCGAGGCCGAGGAGCAGGTGCAGCACGCACGTCCCGTTGTTCACCGGTAGGAGATCGAGGATCGCGCCGAAGCCCTCCTCGACCTCGATGAATCCCCAGATCGCAAGCAACGTGTAGGCGAGGCCGACGCCGAGCGCGTAGGCGCGCGCTCCGTGGCCGGCCGAGGCGAGCCCCAACAGCCCGGTCGCGATGTGCAGCAGGTTCTGCCAGCCGTTCACCGCGAACAGGCCGAGCAGCTCGTCGGCCTCCACGTCGGCGCCGGTGCTGAAGCTGGCGTTGTAGAAGAACCCGGCGACGCCCAAGACGATCAGCGCGGCGCCGCCGAGCGTCGCGTAGAGGCGGGCTGGGGTTGCGGCGTTCACGAGGCTCCTCCTCTGCGGGGTTTGCGGGGACTATGGTGGCGCGCCCGGACGACATGCGCGCCGCGCCGAAGGGGTCGGGTGCGGCGCCTGATCTGGCCCACTCACTACCCTCCCGCGGCAATGGCCACCTGCTATCGGCACCCGAACCGGGAGACGAAGGTCTCCTGTTCCAACTGCGGGCGCCCGATCTGCCCGGACTGCATGACGTCGACGCCGGTCGGCATGCGCTGCCCGGAGTGCGCGCGCCAGCGCACGCGTGTGGTGCGCGGCCCGAGCGGCATCGGCGCGGGGGTTGCGGACGCGACGCGGGTGCTGATCGGTCTCAACGTGCTCGTGTTCGTCGCCTGCCTGCTCACCGGCGGGACGCTGTTCGACGGCGGCGGCACGATCTACGAGGAGGGCGCGCTGTATGGCCCGCTCGTGGACGACGGCGAGTGGTACCGGATCATCACGTCCGGTTTCCTCCACTACGGGATCGTCCACCTCGGGCTCAACATGTTCGTCCTGTACCTGCTCGGCAACCTGCTGGAGCCCGCGATCGGCGCCTGGCGATTCGTCGGCATCTACGCGGTGTCGCTCTTGGGCGGTGCCTTCGGCGCGCTCCTGCTCGACCCGACGGCGGTCACCGTGGGCGCCTCGGGCGCGGTGTTCGGGCTGATGTCGGCGACGCTCCTGATCGCGCGCGAGCGGGGGCTGAACGAGCTCGCCTCGCAGCTTGGCCTGCTGCTCGTGATCAACCTGCTCTTCACCTTCAGCGTGAACAACATCAGCGTCGGCGGGCACCTCGGTGGCCTGATCGCCGGAGCGCTCGCGGGCGTCGCGATCATCGCGGGCGAGCGCCAGCGCGGCGGGGCGCGCCAGGCGCTCGAGGCGCTCGCGCTCGTCGCGCTCGCGCTCGTCGCGGTCGCGGGCGCGCTGCTGGCCGCGGCCGAGAGCACGCCGAGCCTCGGCGGCTGAGCGCGGCCCGCTAGGCGGCGCGCGCGCCGGCGCCCAGCTCGACCCATGCGAGCGCCTCAGGCGCGGGCACCGACTCGGGGTGCAAGACGTGGCCGAGCAGCTCGACGCCGTCGGCGAGCCTCGGGCCGGGGCGGGAGAACGAGGAGGCTGCGTCGACGGCGACGATGCGCTCCGCGCCGAGCCGCGCGATCTCCTCGGCGTGCGCGCGGGCCTGGGCCGCGGCCTCGTCCGCGTAGAGCCCGCACGGCATCACGACGACGACGTCCGGCGAGCTCGCTTCGAGCTCGTCCCAGGTCGCGGTGCGCGAGCGCGCGCCGGGCTCGCCGAGCGCATCGGCTCCGCCCGCGGCGGCGATCATCTCCGGCACCCAGTGGCCGCCGATGTACGGCGGGTCGAGCCACTCCAGCGCGAGCACTCGCGGCCGCGCGGCCCGCTCGGTCCGTGACCGCACCGTCTCCACGCGCCGCGCGAGCTCCTTCGCGAGCCGCTCGCCGAGCTGTTTGCGGCCGCAGGCCGCCGCGACTTGGCGCACGTCGCCGAAGACATCGTCCAGCGTGGACGGGTCGAGGGAGAGCACCGCGGGCTCACCGGGGAGGCCGGCGGCGAGCGAGCAGACCTCGTCGTAGGAGACCGCGCACACCGCGCAGACCGCCTGGGTGACGATCAGGTCCGGCTCGAGCGCAGCGAGGCGCTCGCGGTCGAGCTCGTAGATCGCCTCCCCGCGGCCGGTGAGCTCGCGCACCCGCGAGTCGATCTCGGCCGGCTCGAGCCCGGGCGGGAGGACGCTGCGGGTGAGGCGGGGCAGCCGCGTCGCCTCCCCCGGCCAATCGCACTCGTGGGTGACCGCGACGACCTCGTCGCCCAGCCCGAGGGCGAACAGGATCTCGGTGGCCGATGGCACCAGGCTCGCGACCTTCACGCCACGCACCCTACCCGCGAACTCGCGGGCACACCCCTCGCGGATGCGCACCTGAGGCTCCCCGGGAGCCCCAAGCGCGATCTGGCGAGAGCGTCCCTCGCGAATGCGCGGTTAAGGCTCCCCGGGACCCTGAGTGCGAATTCGCGGGGTGGGGCGCGCCGAGTTCGCGGTTACGCGCCGCGGCGCGGTTGCGTACGCTGACGCCACCATGGCCCGCCTGAGCGACGACGAGATCACCGAGCGCCTCGCCCGCCTGAGCGGCTGGGAGCTCGCCGGCAAGGCCCTGCGCAAGAGCTTCGACCGCGGCGACTTCGTCGGCTCGGTCGAGTTCGTGCGCTCGATCGTGGGCCCGGCGGAGGAGATGAACCACCACCCGGACATCAACATCTCCTGGAGCCAGGTGGAGGTCACCCTGACCACGCACTCCGAGGGCGGCCTCACCGACAAGGACTTCGAGCTCGCGGCGAAGATCGACGAGCTCGCCGGCTAGATGCGGCTCCTGCACGTCGTCGGGACGCGCCCGAACTTCGTGAAGATGGCGCCGGTGATCGCGGCCGCGCGCGAGCTGCTCGGCGCGGAGCGGAACGTCGTGGTCCACACCGGACAGCACTACGACCGGGCGATGTCCGACATCTTCTTCGAGGAGCTGGGCGTGCCCGAGCCCGACCACATGCTCGGCGTCGGCTCCGGGACCCACGCCGAGCAGACCGCGCGCGTGTTGGAGCGGCTCGAGCCGGTGCTGCTCGAGGAGCGTCCCGACGTCGTGGTCGTCCCCGGCGACGTCAACTCGACGCTCGCGGCGGCGCTGTGCGCGTCGCGAGTCGGCGTCCCGGTGGCCCACGTGGAGTCCGGCCTGCGGAGCTTCGACCGCGAGATGCCGGAGGAGATCAACCGCATCGCCACGGACCACCTCTCGGAGTACTGCTTTTTGCACTCCGACGAGGCGATCGAGAACCTCACGGCCGAGGGCGTGCCGCGCGAGCGCATGCACTTCGTGGGCAACACGATGATCGACACCCTGCGCGCGCTCGAGGACCGCTTCCGCGCACGTGAGGCGGCGCGGCGCTTGGGGCTGGAGCCCGGCTCGTATCTGCTCGTCACCCTGCATCGGCCGGCGCTCGTGGACGGGCCGCTCCTCGCGGACGCGATGGCCGCGCTCGCGGAGGTGGCGGACGCGCTCCCGGTGCTCTTCCCGGTCCACCCGCGCACGCGCAAGCGCCTCGCCGAGCTTGGCATCGACGAGGGCGGGGCGGTGCGGCTCACCGACCCCGTCGGCTACCTCGACTTCCTGTCGCTGGAGGCCGACGCGCGCGCCGTGCTCACCGACTCCGGCGGCATCCAGGAGGAGACCACGGCGCTCGGCGTGCCCTGCTTCACGCTGCGCGACAACACCGAGCGCCCGGTCACGATCAGGCTCGGCACGAACACGCTGCTCGGCCTCGACCCGGCGCGGATCCGCGAGATCCCCGAGCTGCTCGCGGAGGGCGACCGCCGTCCGCCCGCGGAGCCCCCGCGGCTGTGGGACGGGCGCGCGGCGCGGCGGGCCGCTCGCATCCTTGCCGGGCGATAGGCTTGCGCGCCGTGCCCCTTCCTTCTCTCGTTCCGAAGGACCGCGTCTTCTTCGACCTCTTCAACGAGGCCGGTCAGAACACCCTTCGCGCGGCGCGGATGCTGCAGGCGATGCTCGAGAGCTGGCCCGACGACCAGGGCTACGCGCGCGAGCTCCTGCTCGCCGAGCAGGAGGGCGACCGGATCACGCACGACATCATCCAGCGGCTGAACGCCACCTTCGTGACGCCCCTGGACCGCGAGGACATCTACGGCCTCGCGACCACGCTCGACGACGTCGTCGACTACATCGAGGAGACCGCCGACTTTTTGGGGCTCTACCAGATCGAGGCCCCGATGGCCCAGGCGCAGGAGATGGCGAACGTGCTCGTCGGGTCGTGCGTGCAGCTCGCCAGCGCTCTCCAGGACCTGCGCAACTTCAAGGACCTCGAGAAGTACTGGATCGAGATCCACCGGCTCGAGAACGACGGCGACCGGATCTCGCGCGACGCGGTCGCCTCGCTCTTCGCCAACGGGATCGACCCGATGGTCGTCATCCGCTGGAAGGACATCTTCGGCGTGCTCGAGCGGGCGATCGACGCGACCGAGTCCGTCGCGCACATCCTCGAGGGCATCGTCATCAAGAACGCCTGACCGGGAGAGCGACCGGTGATCGCCGCCCCTCCGCACCGCTCGCCGTGACCGAAGCCGATCTCATCCTCTACATCGTCGTCGCGACGGCGCTCGTCTTCGACTTCACCAACGGCTTCCACGACACGGCGAACGTGGTGGCGACCTCGATCTCGACGCGCGCGATGTCGCCGCGCCTGGCCGTGGTCTACGCGGCGGTGCTCAACTTCGCGGGCGCGTTCATCTCGCTGGAGGTCGCCGCCACCGTCGCCGACGCCGTCGTCGACGCGAGCGCGATCACGCCCACCGTGGTCTTCGCCGGGCTGACCGGCGCGATCTCCTGGAACCTGCTCACCTGGTACTTCGGGCTGCCGTCGAGCTCGTCGCACGCCCTGATCGGCGGCGTGGTGGGCGCGGCGTTCGCCGCGGCGGGCGCGGGCGCCGTGCACGGGGACGGCGTCCTGAGCAAGGTGATGATCCCGGCGGTGGTCGCGCCCGTGCTCGCGTTCGTCGTGGGCGCTCTGGCGATCGTCATCTGCTACCGGATGCTCGGCCGCCAGCGCCCGGGGCCCGTGACCCGCGGCTTTAGGTTCGGGCAGATCATCTCCGGCGGCATGCTCGCCCTCGCCCACGGCACGAACGACGCCCAGAAGACGATGGGGATCATCGCGCTCGCCCTGATCGCCCATGGCAGCCTCGAGCAGGGTGCGGACCCGCCCGTCTGGGTGATCGTCTCGGCGGCGACGGCGATCGCGCTCGGCACCTACACGGGCGGCTGGCGCATCATCCGCACGATGGGGACCCGGATCATCAAGATGGACGCCGCGCAGGGCTTCTCGGCGCAGGGGGCCGGGGCGGCCGTGATCATGGCATCCTCGCACTTCGGCTTCCCGCTCTCGACGACGCACGTGATCTCCGGCGGCGTGATGGGCGCCGGGGCCGGCAAGCGGCTCTCCGCGGTGCGCTGGGGCGTCGCCGGGAACATCCTCGCCGCGTGGCTGCTCACGCTGCCCGCGGCCGCGGCGATCGGCGCCGTCACGTACGGGGTCGCTCACCTGTTCGGCGACGGGGCGGCGGGGCCGGCCGTGATCGCCGCCGTGGGTATCGCCCTCTACTTCGTGACGATCGTGCAGCGCGCCCGCAAGGGCCAGCCGGTGCCGGGATGATCGCGACCATCGTCGACACCACCGCGCTGCTCGAGACGATCGTCGCGGCCTTCGTCGCCGGCCTCGGCGTGATGTTCACGTTCTCACTCGCGATCCTCGGCGTCTCGGGGAGCATCGAGGCCAACCGCAACGGCCAGCGCCTGCAGGCCGCGTTCTACGTCGCGCTCGCGGTGCTTGGCACGCTCGCGACGATCGCCGCGATCACGCTCGGCCTGATCATCATGGTCGGCTAGGTCGCCCCAGGCGTGCCCCTGGGCCGCGCCACTTCGACCTTTCGTGGGATCAACCGTCGATATGTCGAAGTCGCGGCGGTCCTTTCCGCGACTTCGACTTTTCGTGGGATTACTCATTGAAAGGTCGACGTCGTGAGGACCGGCCCTCGCGACCTCGCGGTTTCGTTGGATCAAGCAACGTGATCGAGCTTCCTGGTCCCACAGACGAGAAAGGTCGATCACGGGCCGGAGCTGGCGCTGGTGATCGAGGTTTCTGGTCCCACAGACGAGAAAGGTCGATCACGGGTTGGCGGTGGGGCTCTGCGCGCGAGGGGCAGCCGTGCTCTCGCCCCCGGCGTAGGATTGGCCTCGTGCGCGCGCTGCGCAACATCGCGATCATCGCCGCGCTCGCCTTCGTGGTAGCGGCGGTCCCGGGGGGTGGCAACCTCGCCACTGGGATCCTCGCGGCGCTCACGATCACGTTCCTGGCGATGATCGCCACCGCCGTCTACTTCGCCTGGCGCCAGAACCAGTTCGCCTACATGGCGCTCACCGACCGCCAGCGCGCGACCCTGCTCGCGGCGCTCGGCGCGATCGCGCTGATGGTCGCCGGCGCCGACGAGCTGCTTGAGACCGGGATCGGCGCGGTCGCCTGGATCGCCGTGCTCGGGCTTTCGATCTTCGCGATCGTGCGCGTCGTGGTCGAGTCGCGCTCCTACTGACTCCGGATCGCGCGTAAGCCGGCACGAAGCGCGCGCATCCCGTGTGCCAGGCCGCCTTAGCGTCGGCCGTGATGTCGCCGCACGAGTACGCGCAGCGTGGCCAGGCCTCCGTCGAGCTCGTCGCCGTGCTGCCGCTGCTCGCCGCGCTCGCGCTCGCCCTCGGCCACCTCGCGCTCGCCGGGTACGCGCTGTGGAGCGCGGCCGACGCCGCGCGCGCAGGGGCGCGGGCCGCGCACGTGGGCGGCGACGCCGTGGCCGTTGCGGAGCGTGCCGTGCCCGCCCCCTTCGTCGCCCGCGCCCGGCGGGAAGCGGACGAGGTGACCGTGCGCGTCCGGGCGCCGAGCCTGCTCCCGGGCCTGCCGCGCCTCGCGGTGGAGGCCTCGACCGCCCTCGACCCCGCCGCGGGCGGGTGAACGGGATGGGGGGCGAGCGGGGACAGGCCTCGGTCGAGCTGGTCGCGGGCGTTCCGGCGCTCGGGCTCGCGGCGCTGGTCGCGCTGCAGCTGCTGGCCGTGGGCCACGCGGCCTCGCTCGCCGACGGCGCGGCCGAGGCAGGCGCGCTCGCACTGGCAGCCGGGCGGCCCGCCGAGGACGCGGCGCGGGCGGCGCTGCCCGGCTGGGCGCGCGACCGGATCGAGGTGGAGGTGAGCGGTGGGCGGGTCGCCGTCGCGCTGCGGCCCCCGGCGGCCCTGCCGGGAGCGGGTAAGGCGCTCACCGTCCGCTCGAGCGCCTGGGCGCGGCGGGCGCCCGCGGGGCGGTGAAGCAGGCGCCGCTCGTGCTCGCCACCTCGCTCGGCGACGCCCCGGGCGGCCCCGCCCTGGCCGCGGCGCTCGCGTTCGCCCTGGCGCGGGACGGATCGGCTATCTGGGCGCGCCCCGGCGCCGAGGCGCCGCGTCCCACGCTGCTCGCCTCGCGTGCGGCGCGCGAGCTCGAGGCCCGCCTGCGTGAGGCGGGCTGGCAGGCCGCGGCCCGCGGCGCGATCTGCGAGCTGCGCCTCCCCGACGACGAGCCCGCCGAGGCGCTCGCGCGGGCGCGCGCGGACTGCGGCGGCGCGGCGCTCGTCGCCTGGCTCGGCGAGCGGGATTGGCGCGCCGCCGTGGAGCATCACGAGCTCGCCGCGGACGGCGCGCTGATCCGCGCCGAGCGCGACCGCGACCGCGCGCTCACGGCCCTGCTCGCGATCGAGCTGCGCGCCCGCCGCATCTCGCCGCACGTGGTCATGGCGGCGCCGGGCGCCGTCGGGACGCGCCGCGCGCTGGCGGGGATCGACCCGGGCGGGCCGCTCGCCCGCCGGGCGGAGCGGATCGCGGCGCGCATCCGCGGCCCTAAGCGGGGCCGGGCGCTGCGGCCGCGCGCGGCCGAGCCGGTGGGGGAGGCGGGGCAGGCGCTGCCGGCCGTGCTCGCGGCGGCGGGCGCGATCATCGTCGTCGCGCTCGTCCTCAGCCTGCTCGCGGCCGCGGGCACCGGCGCCTCGCGCCTGCAGCGGGCGGCGGACCTGGCCGCGATCTCGGCCGCGCGCTCGCTACGCGACGACCACCCGCGACTGTTCGAGCCCGCGCGCCTGCCGGACGGCTCGCCGAACCCCCGCCACCTCGGCGTCCGCGAGTACGAGCGCCGCGCGGGCGCCGCGGCGCGCCTCGCGCTCGAGCGCAACGGGGTCCCGCCGCAGCGCGCCGCGGTCAGCTTCCCGGGAGCAGATCCGCCGACCCGCGTGCGCGTGGTCGTGCGCGGGACGGCGGCGGCGCCCGGCTCCACGGAGGACCCGATCGAGGCGCGCGCAGCCGCGACCGCGGAGGCGTTCCCCGTGCCCGCGCCGCCGGCCACGGGCGCGGCGAACCGCGCGGCGAGCGGGGGCGGGTACGCCGGGCCGCTCGCCTACCGCTCAGGTGAGGGGATGCGGCCCGACGTTGCCCGCGCCTACGACGCGCTCCGCGCCGCCGCCGCGCGCGCCGGGCACGCGCTGTACGTGAACTCGGGGTACCGCTCCGACGCCGAGCAGGCGCGCCTCTTCGCCGCCAACCCGGACCCCCGCTGGGTTGCGCCGCCCGGCCGGTCGCTGCACCGCTGCGGCACCGAGCTCGACCTCGGCCCGCCCAGCGCGTACGGGTGGCTCGCGCGCAACGCGAGCCGCTTCGGGTTCGTCGTGCGCTACCCGTGGGAGCCTTGGCACCTGGGTTACGTCGCCGGTCCCGAGCCGTGCAGCGAGGCGGCCGACCGGCTGGCGGCCGAGCCCGAGGCGCGCCGCCGCGACCTCCCGGCGTTCGTGCCGCCGCGCTTCCGCGCGCCGCTCGCGCGCGCCGCCGCGCGCCACGGGGTATCGGCCCCGCTGCTCGCCGCGCAGCTCATGGCGGAGTCCGGCTTCAACCCGCTTGCCGTCTCGCCCGCCGGTGCGCGGGGCATCGCGCAGTTTATGCCCGCGACCGCCGCCGCCTACGGGCTGCAGGACCCGTTCGACCCAGTCGCCTCGATCGACGCGCAGGCGCGCCTCATGGCCGACCTGTTGCGTCGCTTCGGCTCGACCGAGCTAGCCCTCGCCGCCTACAACGCCGGCCCGGCCGCGGTGGCCGCCTGCAGCTGCATCCCGCCTTATCCCGAGACCCAGGCCTACGTGGCCCGGATCATGGGCATGCTGGGCGGCGCGGGCCTCGCCCCGCCGCCGGTGCTGGAGGTGCGCTTGGTGGCCTAAATGCCGCCGCAGACGCGAAGCGGCGGCCCGGGGGCCGCCGCTTCCGCGAAAACCTCTCCTCCCGGCGTGCTCAGTTGGCGGTGAGGGTGCCCTCCATGCCCGCCTGGCGGTGGCCCGGGACCGAGCAGTAGAACGTGTACTCACCCGGCTCGAGCTCGACCGTCGCCTCGGCGGTGTCGTTGGAGATGATCTCCGTCCCGCCCAGGTCGTTGCCGTCGGCGTCCTCGATGCGGACGTCGTGGGGGGTGGGAGACTCGTTCACCAGCACCAGCGTGACGCTGCCGGCGTCGGTCTCGACGGACTTCTCCTCGTAGAAGAGGCCGCCGTCGGGATCGGCCGTGAACTCGACCGTGCCGGCACCGCCGCCCGCGGCGCCGCCGCCGTCGTCCCCGCCGTCGCCGGCGGGCTCCTCGGCGGAAGCCTCGGTCGTCGTGGCGGCCTCGCCGCCGGAGTCGTCGTCATCGCCGCCGCACGCGGCCATCCCGAACGCGGCGAGCGCGAGGGCGGCGAGCAGAATCAGGAACTTGCGGGCCAAGTCCTCACTCCTTTCCGTATGTCGGCGCGAGTCTATGAATCGCGGCCGGGCGAGGTGGACGCTCGCCGCTGGCGGCGCCGCCGAGATCGCCCACGCAAGCGCTTTCCGCGCCCCTCGCGATGCCTAACCTTGAGGGGGTGACCACGATCGAGCCCAGCACAGAGCTCTCGCGGGCCGCCGGGGACGATCTGGCAGCGCAGCGCCGGGCGCTGCCCGACGAGCCGGGCGTCTACATCTTCCGGGACAAGGAGGGCAAGGTCCTCTACGTGGGCAAGGCTCGCTCAATCCGCAAGCGCGTCGCGGGCCACTTCTCGGGAAAGACGCGGAGCCTGCGGATGACGAGCCAGGTCGACTCGATCGAGTTTTTGGTCACCGCCACCGAGGCCGACGCGCTGCTCGCCGAGCAGCAGTTCATCAGGCGGTACCGGCCGATCTTCAACATCCGCCTGCGCGACGACAAGTCTTACCCGTACATCGGGATCAGCCTCGATGAGGACTTCCCGCGCGTGTACTTCACGCGCGAGCGGCATCGCTCGGGCCGCCTGTACTTCGGCCCGTACTCGAACGCGAAGCGCACGCGGGAGACGCTGGAGCTGCTCGGCAAGCTCTTCCAGTACCGGACCTGCGACGGGCCGGAGCCCGGGCGGCGCTCGGGGGTTCCCTGCCTGGACTACTACATCAAGCGCTGCCAGGCGCCTTGCGTCGGCTACATCGACCGCGACGAGTACCGGCGCAACATCGAGGCGATCGTCGATTTCCTCTCCGGGCGCTACCGCGACGTCGAGCGCGACCTCGAGCGCAAGATGGCCGACGCGGCGCGCCGCGAGGAGTTCGAGGCGGCTGCCGTCTACCGCGACCGCCTCGAGGCGGTGCGGTCGCTGATGCAGCGGCGCAGCGTCGCGGGCGAATCGCTGGACACCGCGGACGTGATCGCCGTCGCGATCGACGGCAAGACCGCGAATGCGCAGGTCTTCCAGGTGCGCGACGGGATCCTCGCCGAGCGCCAGAGCTTCTACATGTCGAACGAGGACGAGCGCGACGAGGGCGAGGTCACCGAGGAGTTCATCGCCCAGTATTACTCGGCGGCGCCGGCGATCCCCAGGCTGATCGTCGTCGGCGAGGCGGTGCGCGACCGGGTCGAGCTGCTCGAGGAGGCGCTCGCCACCCGCCGCGGCGGGCCCGTGGAGGTGCGCGTGGCGGAGCGCGGCGACAAGCGGCGGATCCGCGAGCTCGCCGAGCGCAACGCGAAGCTCGCGCTCGGCCAGGACCGGCTGCGCCGCGAGCGCCGGCGCGCCCAGCGGGCGGACGCCGTGGCCGCGCTCGGCGAGGCGCTCGGGCTCGAGTCGCTGCCGATCCGCATCGAGGGCTTCGACATCTCGAACCTGGGCGGCGAGCACACGGTCGCGTCGATGGTCGTCTTCGAGGGCGGCGCCCCCAAGAAGGCGCACTACCGCCGCTTCAAGATCCGCGGCGATCGCAGCAAGGGACCTGACGACTTCGCCTCGATGGAGGAGGTGCTCTCGCGCCGGCTGGCCCGGCTGCTGGAGCAGGGCGACCGCTCGCCCCACGACGCCGAGCTTGACGAGAGCTTCGCCGCCGTCCCCGACCTGATCGTGATCGACGGCGGCAAGGGGCAGCTCAGCGCGGCGGTCCGCGCCCTGCGCGACCGGGGCATCGCGGTGATCTCGCTGGCCAAGCGCCTGGAGGAGGTCTACGTCCCCGGCCGCTCCGACCCGGTCCCGATCCCGCGCGACTCCGACGCCCTACGGCTCCTGCAGCGCGTACGCGACGAGGCGCACCGCTTCGCGCTCGACTTCCACCGCAGCCGCCGCGACGCCGCGCTCACGCACTCGATCCTCGACGAGCTGCGCGGCGTCGGCCCGGTTCGCAAGCGCGCCCTGCTTGAGCACTTCGGCTCGCCGGAGCGGATCGTGGCCGCGAGCCGCGAGGAGCTCGCCGGCGTCCCCGGCATCCCGAGCAAGCTCGCATCCGAGATCCACCGCCAGCTCCACAAGGCCGGCAGATGACCGCGACTGACCAGGAGGGGAGAGCAGCCCAGCAGGTCGAGCTCTACCTGATCACTGGCTACTCGGGCGCGGGTAAGACCGAGGCGATCGCCGCCTTCGAGGACTCGGGGTTCTTCTGCGTCGACAACCTGCCGCCGCGACTGATCAGGGCGCTCGGCGAGCTGTTCGCGCACGAGGGCAGCGGCGTGCGCCGGGCAGCGGTGGTCTCCGACGTGCGCGGGGGCAAGTACTTCGAGGAGTTCGACGCCGTGCTCACCGAGCTGCGCGCCGAGGGGCTCAATCCGACCGTCCTCTTCCTGGAGGCCGACGACGAGGTGCTCCTGCGCCGCTTCAGCGCTACCCGGCGTCGGCATCCGATGGCGCCGGAGGGCCGGGTCGCCGACGGCATCCGCGCCGAGCGCGCGGTCCTCGAGCCGCTGCGCGAGCGGGCCGACGTGGTGATCAACACGAGCGAGCTCACCGGCGCGGGCCTGCGGCGGAAGATCGCCACGGAGCTGCTCGCCCCCGACACCGTCGGCAAGCTCTCGGTGACGGTCCTCACGTTCGGCTTCAAGCACGGGCCGCCGCGGGACGCCGACCTCGTCTTCGACGTGCGCTTCCTTCCGAATCCCCACTACCACGAGGAGCTCCGGCCCCTGACCGGCCTCGATGAGCGGGTCATCGACTACGTCGAGGCCGGCGGCGTCGCCCAGGAGTTCTACGACCGCCTGTTCCCGCTGCTCGACTACCTGCTCCCCGCGTACGTGGGCGAGGGCAAGACCCATCTGACGATCGCGGTGGGGTGCACGGGGGGACGGCACCGGTCGGTGACGGTCGCGGGGCGGATCGCGCAGCACGTCGCGGCCATCCCGGACGTGGCGGTGCAGATCGTGCACCGCGACGTCGAGCTGGAGTGAGCCCGGCGCCTATCGCGGGCGCCTGCCCGTGCAGCTGCGGCGGAGGTCGCGGTGGCGCGCCAGCTTGCGCTCGACCACGTCGGGGCTCGCGCCTGCCGCGGTGCGCTGCAGCCAGCGCAGCTTGTTTCGGCAGGCGCGCGACAGGATCCTGATCGTCCGGATGCGGTTCGTGATCCTCACGCGGCGCGCGCCCGATGGGGTCTCGCGGCGCTTGGCCTTGAGCTTTGCGATCCGCCGCTGCGCGGGCACGCAGCGCCGCGCCTCGCGCTGGTAGCGCCGCTTGGCCGAGGACCGCTTGCCGCTTGGCCCCTGCGCGAGCTTGGCGCCGAGCCGCATGAGCTTCAGGTCGCAGCGGGGGAACTCGCCAGCGGGCCCGTCGCCCCCGGGGCCGCCGGGGCCGCCCGGGTTGCCTGGGTCGCCCGGGTTCCCCGGCTCGCCAGGACCGCCGGGTTCTCCGGGCTCTCCCGGGTTGCCGGGGTCACCGGGTTCTCCCGGATTCCCCGGGTCGCCCGGATCGCCGGGCCCGCCGGGATCGCCCGGGTCCGGGTCGGGATTCGGATCGACGGGGTCCGTGTAGCGCGGGCAGCCGCCGTAGGGCGTGCCGCCGGGGACGCGGCCGGCGAACGCGCAGTAGGCGATTTTGGGCTGCCAGGGCTGCCACGAGCGGATCACGCCGTAGCCCCGGTTCAGGTCGCCCACCGGGAGCTCGATGCGGTCGGCCAGCGTATGGATCACGATCGCCTCCGCGTCCGGCATCGTCATCACCCGCCGGTACTGGAGGAAGAGCCCGATGGCCTGCCAGAGCTCGTTCACCTGCTCCGGGCCGTCGGTGGTGATGCCGGTCTCGGTCAGCCAGATCGGCTTGTCCTGGTCGCCCCACTTGTCCCGGATCTCCCGCACGTCGTGCCAGAACTTCGCCCACTCCGTCTCGGCCCCGTACTCAAGGCGCTGGATGACGGTGTGGAAGCTGAGGGCGTCGAAGTGCCCCTTGATGCTGGGGTTCGCGGCGTATGCGGCGTCGAGGAAGGTGCGCATCGGCATCTTCACGATCCCGCCCAGGATGTCCCGCTCCGTGGTCTGGGTGGGGGCGAGCGCGCCCACGACGACCCGCATGTTGGGGTTCACCGCCTTGATCGCGTCGTAGGCCGCGACGACCATCTGCGCGTAACGCCACGGGTTCGGGTTCGGCCGCCAGAAGCCCTGGAGGTTCGGCTCGTTCCAGATCTCGATCCCCGCCGCCTGCGGGAACCGGCGCGCGACCTCCGCTGCGAACTCGGCCCACTCCGGGTCCATGTATTCGGCGGGCGGGTACTCGCAGCCGCGCTGCCTGCCGCATGCCTGATAGATCGTGTGTCGCGCCCAGGGCGGCGTTGAATTCAGGCCGATCAGTGGGCGGACACCGCGGCTGATCAACGCTTTGTAGAGCCGCTGGTACTGACCCCAGTAGTTCTCGTCCCACTCGTCGCGCCGGGGCTCTGCGTTCCACCAGTCGAACGTGAAGCGGAGGAGGTTCGCGCCCGCTCCCGCGACCACCTCGGCGATCTGCTCGGGGGTCCAACCGTGGGCGATCATCCCGGTGGCCGACTCGTGGAAGCCGAGGAACTTGCCGTTCGGCGGCGGAACGGGCACCGAGGCGTTCTGGTCTCCTCCGGGGTCAGGGATCCCCGGGTATGGACCGGCGTGCGCCGTCGCGCTCAGGGCCAGCGTCGCCAACACGCTGGCCAATGCGCATGCCACGCCCGAGCCGAACCGGCGTAAGGCACCCATCCCGCCGTGCACCGTATAGAGCCGCGAGTGCGGCCGCAACCGACAACCGTCAGCCGCCCGCCCGCATCAAAGTCCGCGCTGCCTACGACCCGGGAGGACAGATCGCGGAGCCGCGGGGTTCGTGCTCGCGAGCCCGCGATGACGATGCACGCTCGAGCACCGCGCAGGCGACCGGTTTGGCGACCACGTTTCCGTCTTCGTCAGGCGCGGAGAAGAACCCGAACCCGGTGCCGCCCGGGACCTCCCCCTCGGGGTCCACGAGCGTGTGGTAGATCACCGCGTCCACGTCGTCGGAGGCGGCGAGCTCGTCGTAGACCCTCGCCATGTCCGCCGCCTGCTGCTCAGGCGAGACGGCCGGGACGAACGCGCCCGCGGCGGTCGTGGCGCCGACCTCGGTGACCCAGATGCGTACGCCGTCGGGCAACAGCTCACGGCTGACGCGGAGCGCGGCGTTGAACTGGTCGCCCTCCTCGCCGACCCCGGTTACGGGGTACGCGTGCAGGCTGAGGCCGTCCATGTGGTCGGCCGCCCCGAGCTCGAGCATTCCGCCGAGGTACGTGCGCAGCGAGAGGTCGCCGTCCGGCTCATCGTTCGGGTTGTTCGAGAGGGCTCCGCCGAGGACCGGCGCATCCGGGTTGCCGTCCTTGACGCCCGCGTAAATCGCCTCGAGCACGGGCTGGTAGGCCTCCGGATCCGGGTCATCCTTCCAGTAGGCCTTGAGGTTCGGCTCGTTCCACGCCTCGAACGCGGCCGCGTCCGGATAGCGGATGGCGGCGGCCTCGGCGAACCGGCGCAGGGCGGGCAGGTGCTCGTCCTGCGGGGGGCGCACACAAGGATCCGCGCACACGCCGAACGGCGCCGCCCACGCGGGGATCCCAGTGACGTGCCAGTCCATTCGCACGCCCGCCTCCTTGGCGGCGCAATAGATCTCGTCGTAATACGTGAAGTCGAGGGTCCCCTGGTCCTCCTCCACGCGACCCCAGTCGAGCGGCATCCGCCAGATCGTGGCTTTCGCTTCACGGTAGAGGTCGAGCGCCTGGCCGAGGCCGAGCTGACCGGTCTGGTAGGCGGCGTCGTTGAAACCGAACGGCATGACGCCGTCCTCGCGCCCAAGGAGGGGCTCGCCCCGCCGGGGCTCGATCCGGCGGTTCTCCGGGTTGCGGTCCTTGGCGCCGGGCTCGCAATCGGGCGGCGGCGGCAGCTCGGCAATGACGTCGGTGTCGCCGGTTTCCCTGATCGCGGCCGCGACCACGAGGGCGGCGATCCCGAGCACGACGAGTGCCGGAATTGCGTATCGGGCTCGCGGCATCGCGACCGTAGAATGACCGACCCGTGACCCCGGCAGCGATCTCCGTGCGCGGGCTTCGCAAGTCCTACGGCTCGTTCGAGGCCGTGCGCGGCATCGACCTCGAGGTCGAGCCGGGCGAGATCTTCGCCTTCCTCGGCCCGAACGGCGCGGGGAAGACGACCACGGTCGAGATCCTCGAGGGCTACCGAGAGCGGAGCGGGGGAGAGGTCGCCGTGCTCGGGCAGGACCCCGGGAACGCGGACCGCGCTTGGCGCGCGCGGGTCGGGATCGTGCTGCAGGAGTGCCGCATGGAGCCGGTGCTGACCGTCCGCGAGACGCTTGAGCTGTGGGCGGGGTACTACCCGAACCCTCGCTCCGTCGAGGAGACGCTCGAGCTCGTCGGGCTTGCCCAGAAGGCCGACGACCGCGCGGGCCATCTCTCGGGCGGCCAGCAGCGTCGGCTTGACGTCGGTCTGGCGCTCATCGGCGACCCCGAGCTCCTCTTCCTCGACGAGCCCACGACGGGGTTCGACCCGGCTGCCCGACGGCAGTTCTGGGACGTGATCGCCAGCCTGCGCGACCTCGGCAAGACCGTCTTCCTCACGACGCACTACATGGAGGAGGCTCAGAGCCTTGCCGACCGGGTCGCCGTGATCGCGAAGGGCACGATCGTCGCGGTGGGGACACCGGACGACCTCGGGGGCCGCGCGGAGGAGGAGGCGACCGTGCGCTTCCGGCTCCCGGCGGGCATCGAGCCAGCCGACCTCCCCGCGGACGTCGCCGGCGCCGCCGTTGAGCGGAACGGGCAGCTCGTGGTGCGCGATGGCGACGTAGTGCGCCTGCTCAACTCTCTCACCGGGTGGGCGCTCAAGCGCGGCGTCGAGCTGGACGGCCTCGAGGTGACGCGCCCCACCCTGGAGGAGATCTACCTGCGCCTCGTCGGCGAGGAGGAGCGCGCATGACGGCCGCCGCGGGCCTCGTGTGGCACCAACTGCGCTTCGACGTGCTCGTGTTCTGGCGGAGCCCCGCGTCGGTCTTTTTCACGGTGCTCCTGCCGATCATCTTCCTGGTGATCTTCCAGGGGCTCTTCGGTGACGAGTCGCTCCCCGAGCTGGGCATCAGCGTCTCGACCTACTACGTCCCGGGCATCCTGACGCTCGCGATCGTCTCGGCAACCACGCAGAGCCTCGCGATGAACCTGACGGTCGACCGCGAGAGCGGGCGCCTCAAGCGGGTGCGCGCCACCCCGCTGCCCGCCTGGGTCTTCGTCGCCGGCAGGGTCGGCAACTCGTTCGTCACCTGCGTGCTCATGGTCGTGCTCGTGACCGCGATGGGGGCGGTCTTCTATGGCGTCGACGTCCCCACGAAGACGATTCCGGCGCTGCTCGTCTCGCTCTTGGTGATCGCCTTCGCGTTCAGCTCGCTCGGGTTTGCGCTCGCGGCCGTGATCCCGAGCGAGGAGTCCGCGGCGCCCATCGCGAACGTCGCGCTTCTGCCGCTCTATTTCCTCTCCGGCGTCTTCATCCCCGAGAGCGAAATCCCGGACGGAGTGCTCAAGGTGGCCGAGGTCTTCCCGGTGAGGCACGCCTTCGAGGCGATGCTCACCGTCTTCGACCCGGCGACGACCGGGGCCGGGTTCGAGTGGGGGAACCTCGCGATCGTCGCGCTCTGGGGGATCGCCGGCCTGCTCGTCGCGCTGCGGGCCTTCCGGTGGGCCCCCCGCCGCCCGTGACCCCCGCCGTCCGGGGGGATACGGGAGTCGCCGGGAGCTAAGGCCGAGGCGCTCCCGGATAAGCTCGGAACCGTGATCCACCACGTGAGCGTCGAAGTTGCGGACCTGGAGCGCAGCGGCCGCTTCTACGACGCCGTTCTCGGCGCGCTTGGATGGCGACGGCTCACCGAGGAGCCCGATCACATCGCGTGGGGCATCGTGAAGCCCGTCTTCTACGCGTCGACCCGGCACCCGGTCGTCCCGGGGGGCGGTCACGTCGCTTTCGCCGCGAACAGCATCCCGGCCGTCAAGGCGTCCTACGAGGGCGGCCTGGCGGCCGGCGGAACCGACGAGGGCCCCCCGCGCCAGCGGCCGGAGTACGGCCCGACCTACTACTCCGCTTACCTGCTCGACCCCGACGGGAACCGCATCGAGATCGCGGTCGGGACGACGTAGGCCCCGCGCGCCCGCCCCTCAGAGAAGTAGACAGGAGGAAACCCGAAAAATGGCTCAAGTCAAGCTGGCAATCAATGGCTTCGGCCGCATCGGCAGGAACCTGTTCCGTGCGGCCTACGAGCGCGACGACATCGACCTCGACATCGTCGCTGTCAACGACATCGCCGACGTCGAGACGCTCGCCCACCTGCTCAAGTACGACTCGATCCTCGGCCGCTTCCCGGGCGAGGTCGAGGCGCGCGGCGACGCGATCGTCGTCGACGGCAAGGAGATCAAGGTCTGCTCCGAGACCGACCCGGCCAACCTGCCCTGGGGCGACCTCGGCGTGGAGGTCGTGATCGAGTCCACGGGCCGCTTCACCAAGCGCGACGACGCCGCGAAGCACCTGCAGGCCGGCGCCAAGAAGGTGATCATCTCGGCGCCCGCGACCGAGCCGGACGTGACGGTCGCGCTCGGCGTCAACTTCGAGGCCGCGTACGACCCGGAGAACCACCACATCATCTCCAACGCCTCGTGCACCACGAACTGCCTCGCGCCGCTCGCCAAGGTGCTCCACGAGGGACTCGGCATCGAGCGCGGCCTGATGACGACCGTGCACGCGTACACGGCCGATCAGCGTCTGCAGGACATGCCGCACCGCGACATGCGGCGGGCGCGCGCCGCGGCCCTGAACCTGATCCCGACCACGACGGGCGCCGCGAAGGCGGTCGGCCTCGTGCTGCCGGAGCTGCAGGGCAAGCTGAACGGCTACTCGATGCGTGCGCCCGTGCCGACTGGGTCGGTGGTCGACCTGGTCGCCGACGTCTCGCGCGAGACCACGGTCGAGGAGGTCAATCAGATCGTCAAGGAGGCGGCTGAAGGCCCGCTCGCCGGCATCCTCGACTACACCGAGGATCCCATCGTCTCCTCGGACATCGTCAAGGACCCGCACTCGGCGATCTTCGACGCGAAGTCGACGATGGTGGTCGACGGGACCATGGTCAAGGCCGTGGCCTGGTACGACAACGAGTGGGGCTACTCGAACCGCTGCGTCGAGCTGGCCACCAAGGTCCTCGAGCGCGAGCCCGCGGCCGCTTGAGCGAGTTCAACCGAGCGAGCGTCCGGGACGCTGCGGTCGAGGGCCGCAGCGTCCTGGTACGCGTCGACTTCAACGTCCCGCTGCGTGACGGCGAGGGCGGCCGCGAGGTCGCCGACGACGCGCGCATCCGCGCCGCCCTGCCGACGATCGAGCTCTTGCGCGAGCGCGGCGCCTCGCTCGTTTTGGTCTCGCACCTGGGCCGGCCGAAGGACCGCGACCCCGCGCTCTCGATGGCGCCGGTCGCGGCGCGCCTCGGTGAGCTGATCGGCGCCGAGGTGACGGTCGCGCCGGGCGTCGTCGGCGACGACGTGAAGGCCGTCGTCGAGGCGCACCGCGGCCCGGGCGAGGTGGTGCTGCTCGAGAACAGCCGCTACGAGCCGGGGGAGACCAAGAACGACCCCGAGCTCGCCGCGAAGCTGGCCGAGCTCGCCGACATCTACGTGAACGACGCGTTCGGCGCCGCCCACCGCGCGCACGCGACGACCGCCGGCGTCGCCGAGCACCTGCCCGCCTACGCCGGGCTTCTGCTCGAGCGCGAGGTCGTCGAGCTCACCAAGGTGCGCGATGACCCCGAGCGCCCGCTCGTCGTCGTGCTCGGCGGCGCGAAGGTGTCGGACAAGATCGGCGTGCTCGAGCGCTTCCTCGGCGTGGCCGACGAGGTCCTGATCGGTGGCGCGATGTGCTTCAGCTTCTTCCGCGCCAAGGGCATCGCGACCGGGGACAGCCTCGTCGAGGACGAGGGCATCGAGCTCGCCCGCAAGGTGCTCGAGGCCGCGGAGTCCTCGCGCTGCGAGCTGCGGCTGCCGGTCGACCTCGTGATCGCCGACCGCTTCGCCGCGGACGCCGAGCGCAAGGAGCTCGATGGCGTGGAGGTGCCCGACGGTTGGATGGGCCTGGACGTGGGCCCGCGGACGGTCGCGGCGTACGGCGAGGCGATCAACCGCGCCGGGACGGTGTTCTGGAACGGCCCGATGGGCGCGTTCGAGATGGAGCCCTTCGCCGCGGGAACGCGGGGCGTCGCTGAGGCCGTCGCTTCGGCGCCCGGCACGACCGTGGTCGGCGGCGGCGACTCGGCGGCGGCGCTCGCCCAGTTCGGCCTCGCCGACCGGGTGAGCTGGCTGTCGACGGGCGGCGGCGCGTCGCTCGAGCTGATGGAGGGCCGCGAGCTTCCGGGTGTGACGGCGCTCTTGCCGCGCGCGGAGGCGCAGGCCGATTCGTAGGAAGAAGTAAGGAGGGCTGAGGGAGTGTCCGGGCGTACGCCGCTGGTTGCGGCCAACTGGAAGATGCACAAGACGGTCGGGGAGACCGAGGACTTCCTCGACCGCTTCATCGGCGAGATCGGCGATCTCGAGGACGTCGAGATCGTGATCTGCCCGCCCTACACGTCGCTGTCCGCGGCGGTGGAGCGCTGCCGGCGCTCGCCGATTCGCGTCGCGGCGCAGAACATGCACGAGGCCGAGCAGGGCGCCTACACCGGCGAGGTCTCGGCGGGCATGCTGCTCGACGTCGGCGTGCAGGGGGTCGTGCTCGGTCACTCCGAGCGCCGCCAGTACTTCAACGAGACCGACGAGGCGCTGGCGCGCAAGGTGGCGGTCGCGCTCGAGCGCGGGCTGGAGCCGATCCTGTGCGTCGGCGAGAGCGAGGCCGAGCGCGACGCGGGCGAGACCGAGGCCGTGCTGCGGCGCCAGATCGAGGCGGACCTCGACGGCGTCGCCGCCGAGGACCTCGCGCGGGTCGTGATCGCGTACGAGCCGATCTGGGCGATCGGCACGGGTCGCACCGCGACCCCCGAGCAGGCGGAGGAGGCGATCGCCTTCATCCGCAGCCAGCTCGCCGGCATCGACGCCGAGGCCGCCGAGGCCGTGCGCATCCTCTACGGCGGCTCGGTGAAGCCGGCGAACGCCGCCGAGCTGCTCGGGCGCGAGCAGATCGACGGCGCGCTGGTGGGCGGCGCCTCGCTCGACCCGGCCGACTTCCTCGCGATCTGCGAGGCGGCGAAGCCGTGAGCCCGCTGCCGTCGGGCGCGCGCGAGCTGCCCGCGCCCTCCGTCGCGCTGATCATCCTCGACGGGTGGGGCCTGGCCCCACCAGGCCCCGGCAACGCGATCTCGCTCGCGTCGACGCCGGTGTTCGACGAGCTCTGGGAGACCTACCCGCACACGCAGCTTTCGGCGAGCGGGCGCGACGTCGGCCTGCCCGACGGGCAGATGGGTAACTCCGAGGTCGGCCACCTCAACCTGGGGGCCGGCTCGGTGGTCAAGCAGGACCTCGCGCGCATCGACGACGCGATCGCCGACGGCAGCTTCTTCGAGAACGAGGCGCTGCGCGCCGCCTGCGAGGCGGCGCGCAACTCGCCGCGAGGCCGCCTGCACCTGATGGGCCTGGTCTCCGACGGCGGCGTGCACTCGGGCTGGGAGCACATCGAGGCCTGCATCGAGCTCGCCGCCCGGGAGGGCGTGCCGGACCTGGTCCTGCACGCGTTCACCGACGGGCGCGACACGCTGCCCGACTCTGCGCGCGGCTACCTCCAGGAGGTCGAGCGCTGGCTGCGCCGCGCCGGGCGGATCGGCACCGTCAGCGGGCGCTACTACGCGATGGACCGCGACCGGCGCTGGGACCGCACCAAGCTCGCCTACGACGCGATCGTGCACGCGCGGGGCGAGCACGCGGCGAGCGCCGAGGAGGCGGTGGCCACTTCCCACGAGGACGGGGTCACCGACGAGTTCGTGCGCCCGACCGTGATCGGCGACTACGACGGGATGGCCGATGGCGACGTGGTCATCTTCTTCAACTTCCGGCCGGACCGGGCGCGCCAGCTCGTCCGCGCGCTGGGCGAGCCCGACTTCGACGAGTTCCCGCGCAGCGGCGCGCCGCGGGTCTCGCTGACCACCCTCACCGAGTACCACGCTGACTGGCCCTACCCGATCGCCTTCCCGCCGAAGGCGCCGGACACGACGCTCGCCGAGGTGCTCGCCGGCGAGGGCGCGACGCAGCTCCACGTGGCCGAGACCGAGAAGTACGCGCACGTCACGTACTTCTTCAACGGCGGGCGCGAGGAGGAGTGGGAGGGGGAGTCCCGCTGCCTGGTCGACTCCCCGCGCGATGTCCCCACCTACGACCACAAGCCCGAGATGAGCGCGCCGGCAGCCGCCGACGCGTTCATCGAGCGCTGGCGGGCCGATGGCTTCCGCTTCGGGATCATCAACTTCGCGAACCCCGACATGGTCGGTCACACCGGCGTGATCCCCGCGGCGGTGAAGGCGGTGGAGACCGTTGACCAGTGCCTGGGGCGCGTCGTCGCCGCCGTGCACGAAAGCGGCGGCGCGTGCATCGTCACCGCCGACCACGGCAACGCCGACAACATGCTCGAGCCCGACGGCTCGCCGAACACGGCGCACACCACCAACCCCGTGCCGTTCATCGTCACGGTGCCGGGCGTGGAGCTCGCCGACGGCGGCATCCTGGCCGACGTCTCGCCGACGGTGCTCGCGATGCTGGGCATCGCGCAGCCGCAGGCGATGACGGGCCGCTCGCTGCTTCGCCCGTAACCGGGCATCCGGCGCACGCGCGCGCCGGGCTCATTACAGCCGCCCCCGTCGCGATGGGCGGGGACGGGTTGAAACCGGGGCGCGGGGCCGCGGCGACGGGCGTGCCGCTTCGCATGCGGATCAGCTGAGGGGCGCTCAGCCCCGGCCGCCTGGCGGTACCGCGACGCGATCGCCGGGAAGGGCTCGAGGGAGAACACGGCTTCGACCGCACGTCGAAGCAGCGCGCGATGCGCAGGGCGAGGCTCACGCTCGGGTTGTACTCGCCGCGCTCCAGCTAGCCGGTCGTCCGCTACTTGGTCACTTTGACAGCGATAGAAAATCTGCTATGAAATGACTAAGATTGTTATGCCAGACATGACTAAGGCAACGAACAGTCTTGAACGGACAGGAGGTGACGAGATGGCGACTCTGGTGCGATGGGATCCGGCCCGTGAGCTGGACGTGCTCCAGGGCGAGATGAACCGCCTCTTCGACGCGTTCTTTGGCTCACCGCGGGTGAACGGCGACGGCGCCCGTCGGCGCTGGGTGCCCGCCATGGACCTGGTTGAGACCGACGACGCGTTCGTCGTGAAGGCCGACCTCCCGGGCCTCGACCGCGACGACGTCACCGTCGAGATCAAGGACGACGTCCTCACGATCTCGGGTGAGCGCAAGGCCGAGCACACCGAGGACAAGGACGGCTACGTACGCGTCGAGCGTTCCTACGGGTCGTTCTCGCGGACGCTGCAGCTCCCCGACGGCATTGACCCCGACCAGGTGAAGGCGTCGTTCGACAAGGGTGTGCTTGAAGTCCGCGTCCCGAAGCCCGCGGAGCGCAAGCCTCATCGGGTCGAGATCACGGCCGGCACGCTCGAGGGCGAAGCCTCCGAGAAGTAATCCGGGCCGGCGGAGCTCAGACCCGACCGGGCCGCCCCGCCCACCGCAAGGGCCGGGGCGGCCCCTTTTCGATTGGGTTCCGGCGGGCGTGAGGTAACGCCGCCCGTGTCGGCGTGGACCGCAAGGGCGCGTGACATCATCTCGCCATCGCCGTGCGGACCGACAGCAAGATTCCCGCCGAGGTGCCGATCGAGCCGCTCGCCCTGCCCAGGCTGGCGGAGTTGAGAGCGACCGTGGGTGGGAGGCGGACCCTGCGGCGTTTCCTGCGCGCCCGCGGCGACGAGCGGCGCGCGCTCACGCGCGACCTCATCTTCCGGGTGGCCGGGCACTTCACGCCCACGCTCGCGGTCGACGCCGACGGCGTGCGCTACCACCTGAACACGGCCGACCGCGAAATCAGCCGCATCGTCTACATCTTCGGGCTGTACGACCGGCCGCTCATGCAGACGGCGTTCGCGGCGCTCGCGCGCCTCGGGGGGCCGGCCGGGTTCGACGGGAAGCTCCTCCTCGACATCGGCGCGAACATCGGCACGACGACGCTGACCGCCACCGCCCACTTCGGCGCCGGGGGCTCGGTGGCGGTCGAGCCGGATCCCACGAACCTGCGCTTCTTCGACCTCAACATGGCGGCCAACGGGCTCACCGACCGCGTCACGGTGCATCGCGCGGCGGCCTCCGACCGCGCCGGCACGCTTGAGCTCGAGCGCTCGGACTGGAACGCGGGCGACCACCGCGTGCGCAGCAACGGCGCGGGCGCCGACCCCGCGGCGGAGGTCGTCGAGGTGCCCGCGATCCGAATCGACGACTTGGTCGAGCGCGGCGAGCTCGACCCGGCGGGGATCGGCGCCGTGTGGATCGACGTGCAGGGCCACGAGGGCCACGCGCTCGCCGGCGCGGTCAAGGTCCTCGAGGCGCAGGTGCCCGTCGTGCTGGAGTACTGGCCCGCCGGCCTGCGTGCCGCCGGTGGGTTCGAGCTGCTCGGCGAGCTGATCGCCGCCCACTACGAGCGGTTCATCGACCTCGGGCGCCCGGGCGAGCGCACCAGTCTTACGCCCCAGCCGGTGAGCGAGCTGGCGCGCGTGGCCGAGCGCTACGGCGGCGCCGACGACCACACCGACCTCCTCCTGCTCCCAGGCGGGTTGACGGGCTGAGCGCATGCGCTCCGATCCCCAGCGGCTGCGGTTCGAGATCACCGCGCGGGACGGCCGCGCGCGGCGCGGCGTGCTGCACACCGCGCATGGCCCGGTCCGCACCCCGGCGTTCATCCCGCTGGCCACGACCGGAGCGGTGCGCGGCCTGACGGCGCGCGAGGTAGCCGAGCTCGGGTTCGAGCTCATCCTCGGCAACACGTTTCACCTGTTCCTGCGGCCCGGAGCCGGCGCCCTGCGCGAGCGCGGCGGCCTGCACCGGTTCATGGGCTGGGACCGGGCGCTGATCACCGATTCCGGCGGCTTTCAGGTGTTCTCGCTGGCCCACGGCTCGGTGGCCGACGAGATCAAGGGGCGGCGCGGGCGCGTCCCCGGGCACGGCTCGATCCTCGAGATCGCCGAGGAGGGCGTGCGCTTCCGCTCCTACATCGACGGCACCGAGCTGTTCATGGGACCTGAGGAGTCGCTGGCCATGCAGGCCGCGATCGGCTCCGACATCGCGCTGGCGTTCGACGAGTGCACGCCCTTCCACGCCGACTACGACTACACCGCCCGCTCGACCGAGCGCACGCACCGCTGGCTCGACCGCTGCGTCGCCTGGCACCAGGAACACGGGCCGCCGCGGCAGGCGTTCTTCGGGATCGTCCAGGGCGGCATCTACGAGGAGCTGCGCCGCGCGTCGGCCGAGCGGGTGTCGGCCGCCCCCATCGACGGGATCTCGATCGGCGGCACCCTCGGCGAGGACAAGCCGCAGATGTATGAGGTGCTCGACATGACGCTGCCGCACTTGCCGGAGGACGCGCCGAAGCACCTGCTCGGGATCGGCGAGCCGGACGATCTGATCGCCGGGATCAAACGCGGCATCGACGTCTTCGACTGCGCGGTGCCCACCCGGCTCGGCCGCCACGGGATGGCCCTGGCGCCGCTGCCCGACGGCCGCTACCGGCTCAACGTCCGCTCGACGAAGCTCGCCGCCGACGAGGGTCCCCTGGTCGAGGGCTGCCCCTGCGAGGCTTGCCGGAACCACACGCGCGCGTACCTGCACTACCTCTCGCGCGCCGAGGAGCT
Organism: Solirubrobacterales bacterium; assembly: GCA_036564135.1. Taxonomy (GTDB): domain Bacteria; phylum Actinomycetota; class Thermoleophilia; order Solirubrobacterales; family 70-9; genus RSA11. Next base: position 48,542 of record DATCLC010000119.1, on the reverse strand, counting down.
GACCGCCGTGCGCCTGCTCACGCTCCACAACCTCACCTACCTGGAGCGGCTCGTAGCGGGCGCGCGCGCGGCGATCGAGGCCGGCGAGCTCGACGCCTACGCCGCGCGCCTCGCGGACGGGAGCCCGCCGTGGGCGGCTGGGCCTAAGGCAGGTTCCGCTCGATGAAGTCGCGCAGGTTGTCGATCTGCTGATCGATCTGGTCGCTGATCAGCCTGCCGACGTCGCTGTCCTGGCCCGCATCGGTCAGGGTAAGGACGGCGGCGGCGATCGCCGCGGCGAGCAGTGCGATCAGGAGCAGCACGCCGAAGGCGCGCACCAGCCGGCCGAAGAAGGATGGTCCCGAGCGCGGCGCCACCGGCGCGGGCTGCGGGCGCGCGACGGGTGGCGGTGGCGGCGGTACGACACGCTGGGGGGAGACCGGCGTGGCGATGTCCGGGGAGTCGGAGATCGCCCGCGTCGGCGCGGTAGCCGCGGCGGTCGAGAGCCTGCGAGTCGGCGCCTGGTCGGCGGGCGCCGGCGGCTCGGTGCCGGCCAGGCCGGCACGGAGCGCTCGCGAGAACTCGCGCGCGGTCGAGTAACGCTCCCCGGCCTCTCCCTCGAGCGCATGCAGGACCGCGCGCGAGAGCGTCTCCGGGACGTCCGGGTCGTAGGACGTTGGGGGCAGGGGCCGCTCGCTCTCCCGGCGGATGGCGAGCTCGGCGAGCGTGCTCCCCTCCCACGGCAGCCGGCCGGTGAGCATCTGATAGACGACCACGCCCAGCGCGTAGACGTCGGCCGCCGGCGTCGCCTCCTCACCGCGCGCCTGCTCGGGCGCTAGGTACGCCGCGGTGCCGACCACGGAGCCGACCTGGGTGAGCCGGGTCTGCTCAGCGGCGCGCGCGATGCCGAAGTCGGTGAGTTTCACGGTCATCTCGCCGGTGGGCGGGTCGTGCGCCGAGGTCCCGCGCTGCGGTCGGCCCGCGGGCCCGCCGATCACCATCAGGTTCCCGGGCTTGACGTCGCGGTGGATGATCCCCTGGCGGTGCGCGTATTGCAGACCGGCGCAGGCCTGGACGGCGATGGCCACGGATACGTGCGGCCCGAGCCGCCCGCGGCGCTGCAGGAGCTGGGCGACCGAGCGGCCCTCGACGTACTCCATGACGATGTAGTGGCGGCCGCGGTCCACGCCCGTGTCGTAGACCTGGACGATGTTGGGGTGGATGAGGCGGGCGACGGCGAGCGCCTCGCGCCGGAAGCGCGCGACGAACTTCTCGTCGTCGGAGAGGTGCTCGGCGAGGATCTTCACGGCTACGGTGCGCTCGAGCACGCGGTCGGTGGCGCCGTACACGGTCGACATCCCGCCCGAGCCGAGCTTCTCGCCCAGCTCGTAGCGGCCGGAGATGACCTCGCCCTTGGCGCTGCTCGTCATCGCCATCAGCCCCCTGTCCCGATACCGCCGCTCTCGGAGCCGCCGCCCGGGCCGCCGCCGCCGGGCGGACCGTCGCCCTGGCCGGGGCCGCCCGGGCCCTGGTTGTTCCCGCCCGGCCCGTTGCCGGGTGGCCCGTTGCCGCGGTCCGGGCCGCCGCGGTCCGGCTTGTTCGGCCCGCGGCCGCCCTCGTCGTTCTCGGGCTCGGTCTCCGGGGGCTCGGTGGTCTCGGGCGCCGGTTCGGTCAGTGTCTCCTCCGGCGGCAGCACCTCGGCCTCGCCCGTCGGGCCGGTCTCGGGCTCGTCACACTGCTCGCGCGTCAGCTCGACCAGGTTGCGGGCCGCGCGCCTGAGTGCCTCGCGGTCGTCCTCGCTGACCTCCTCGGGCAGCGTCTCGATGTCCTGGAAGAGGCTCTCGGCCTCGGTGCGGGCGGTGTCGCAGCTGCCCTCGTTGACTGCGGCCTCGATCGCGTCGAGGCGCTCGAGCAGGGCGCGCCCCTCCTCGGCGGGGATCGTGCTCTCGTCGTCGCCGCTGGGACCGCAGGCAGCGGGGGCCACCATCAGGCAGCCGCAGATCAGCGCAGCGATTACCGAACGCAACCCCGGCACTCGGCCGAGTCTAGTCAGCGGTCGCGGCCTCATTGGCCCACGTACAGGCGCCTGCCGAGGTGCTCGGGGAGGCCCGCCTGGATGATCGCCTCGGCGGCCTTATCGATGTCGTAGGACACCCTGTGGTACGTCGCGTGCCACCGGTCGGTATCGAGCTCGAGCCAGGCTGCGCGCGGGTCGCCGTCGCGGGGCTGGCCGACGCTGCCGGGGTTGAGCAGCCAGCGGTCCTCGCTGACGTCGAGGGTGGCGCCGTCCGGGATCTGGGCGCCCTGTGCGCCCTCGCCCTCTCCCTCCGCGGGCGCGGTGAACGCGAGCGCCACATGGGAGTGCCCGATCATCGCGACGCGGGTCGCCTGGTGGGCCATGCACTCGCCAGCCTGCTCGGGCCAGAGCACGTACTCCCAGACGTGATCGCGGGGCGAGGCGTGGTACATGGCCGCCTCGCGGGTCTCGTCGGCCGCCTCCAGGCCCGCGAGGAACTCGCGCGCGTCGTCGGCGAGGTGCTCCCGCGTCCAGCGGGCCGCCTCGGCTGCGGCGGGCGAGAAGGCGCCGATGTCGATCGTGCCGAGGACGCCCAGATCGTGGTTGCCGGCCAGGCAGACGTCGCAGCGCTCGCGCGCGAGCGCGACGCAGTCGTTGGGGTCGGCGCCGTAGCCGACCACGTCTCCGAGGCACCACACCGCGTCGGGCGAGCGTGCCTCGATGTCGGCTAGCACCGCGGTCAGGGCGGGCAGGTTGCCATGGATGTCGCTGATGATCGCGGCGCGCATTCGCGAGCGGTCTATCGTAGGTGGAGATGGCTGACGCGGGGACCGCGCTGCGGCGACGGGAGGGTTCGCCCGCCGCGCGCATTTTGCTCGCCGCGTTCGCGATGCTCGCCGTTGCCGAGGCGGCTGCACTCCTGCTTGCGCCCGGCGACCCCGGCCCGGCGCCGGTTCCCGTAGACGTCGGCGAGTACTTCGACTCGGCCGCCATCGAGCGCGCCAGCGAGTTCCGCGACGTCCAGCGTCTGCTGGCGCTCGCGGGCGTGGCGTGCGCGCTGATCGCCGTCGGCGCGCTCGCCCTCGGGCGGCCGCGGCGAGTCGCCGCCTTGCTCCACCGCCTCGCCGGCCGGCGCGTCCTCGGGGCGCTCGCCGCGGGCGCGCTGGTCGCGGCGGTCGCGCAGCTCGCCGAGCTGCCCGCCGGCTTCATCGCCCACGAGCGTGCGGTCGACTACGGGATCTCGGTGCGGAGCGACCTGGGCTGGCTGGGCGACGTGGCGCTTTCGACCGCGGTGAACGCGGTGATCCTCGGTGTGGCCGCCGCGGTGCTCGCGGCGCTCGTCCGCCGCTTCCCGCGGGGCTGGTGGCTGCCCGGCGCCGCCACGGTCGTCGTGATCGCCGTGTTCTTGACGGTGATCTGGCCCGTGCTCGTCGCGCCGCGGTTCAACGATTTCGAGGCGCTTCCGGACGACAGCCCGCTGCGCGCGGAGATACTCGAGCTCGGCGAGCGCGCCGGGGTGGACATCGGCGAGGTCTACAGGGTCGACGCGAGCCGGCGCTCGACCACCCTGAACGCGTACGTGGGCGGGCTCGGGCCGACGAAGCGGGTCGTCCTCTACGACAACCTCGTCGACGAGGCCGAGCGCCCCGAGCTTGAGTCCGTCGTCGCCCACGAGCTCGGGCACGTCGCCCACTCCGACATCCGCCGCGGGCTTATCTTCGTCGCCATCGCCGCTCCCTTGGGGATGCTGTTCGTGCGCGAGCTCGCCGGGGCGCTCGCGAGCCGCGCGGGCGCGCCCCTCGGCCTGCCGGCGTCGATCCCGGCCCTGTTGCTCGCGATCGGGATCGCCGCCTTCCTGATCGAGATCCCCGGGAACCAGCTCTCGCGCGAGGTCGAGGCGAGCGCGGACGCCTTCGCGCTCGAGCTCACCGACGACCCGCAGGCGCTCATCGACCTGCAGGTGCGGTTCGCCGAGACGAACCTCTCCGACCCGGACCCGCCGGGCTGGGCGCAGTGGACGTTCGGCACCCACCCGACGAAGCTCGAGCGCATCGGGATGGCGCTCGCCTACGAGCGCGGGGGGTGACTTCGCGGCCGCACCAACCCGCGCATCCGCGATCTGTACGACGGGGTCGTAGCTATCGCGGAATCGCGGGAGGGGTTCTCGCGAGTTCGCGATGGTGACGATGGGGTCCTAGGGATCGCGGATTCGCGATGTGGGATGGATCAGGCCAGCTGCGCGCGGGCCCAGGCGAGCGTGCGCTTGAGGCCGTCGGCGAGCTCCACCTCGGCGCGCCAGCCGAGGTCGCTGGCGGCGCGGGATGGGTCGATCGCGATGCGCTGGACCTCGCCGGGGCGGGGCGGGCACATCTTGGGCGTGAACTCGGTGCCGTGCGCGGCGGCGAGCTTGCGGCCGAGCTCGAGCACGCTCGTCTCGATGCCGGTGCCGATGTTGAAAACGCCCTTGGCCTCGCGGTCGATCGCCGCCAAAAAGCCGGCTACCACGTCGTCTACGTAGATGTAGTCGCGGGTCTGCTCGCCGTCGCCGAAGACGAGCGGCTGCTCGCCCTCGAGCAGCGCGCCGCAGTAGATCGCGACCACCCCGGCCTCGCCGTGGGGGTCCTGGCGCGGGCCGTAGACGTTGCCGAGGCGCAGGGCCGCGGTGGAGAGCCCGCGCAGCCGCGAGTACAGCGAGAGGTAGCCCTCCGCGGCGAACTTGCTCTGCCCGTACGGCGCGTCAGGCCGGCACTCGGCCTCCTCGGGCAAGGGCAGGTCGCGCCCCTCTCCCTCGCCGTAGATCGCACCGCCCGTCGACGCGAAGAGCACGCGGCGCGTGCCGGCGTTGGCGGCCGCCTCGAGGATGTTGATCGTGCCGCCGACGTTCACGCCCAGGTCGAAGACGGGGTCGGCGACCGAGTGCCGGACGTCGATCTGGGCCGCGAGGTGGCAGACGACGTCTGGCCGCGCGGCCTCGAACGCCTCGTCAACGGTCGCCCGGTCGGTGATGTCGCCCTCGATGAGCCGGGCTCCGCCGGCCAGCGCGTCGGCGAGGTTCTCACGCTTGCCCGAGGAGAGGTCGTCGAGCACGACTACCTCCGCGCCGCGCGCCAGAAGCGCGTCGACGAGGTTTGAGCCGATGAAGCCCGCTCCCCCAGTAACCAGGGCCCGCATGCGCCGCGAGTCTAGAGATCCACCCACCGAGTGTGCGATCCCATCGCTATCCGCAACGTTGCGCGCTCGGCGCGCGGGGTGAGGGCGCGCGGGACCGCTGATGCGTGGGATGGGATCCGAATGCGGTGGGCGGGCCGCGCGCGTAGGGCGAATAGGATCGTGGGCCGATGTCAACGGATCCGGTCAGCGAACTTCGCAGCGCGGTGATCGCGGCCACCGACGGCCTCGGGGAGGTCGGTGGCAGGCCCTCGCTGGAGCGCCCGCCGAAGCCGGAGCTGGGCGACTACTCGACGAACGCGGCGATGCTGCTCGCCAAGTCCGCGGGGCGCCCGCCGCGTGAGCTCGCCGAGGAGATCAGGGAGCGCCTGAGCGAGGCGCTGGGCGACAGCGCGCGCGAGGTGGTCGTCGCGGGGCCGGGCTTCGTGAACGTCTTCTTCGCGGACCGCTGGTACCGCGACGCCGTGGCGAGCGTGCTCGAGGCGGAGCGCTTCGGTCGCAGCTCCGAGCGGCGCCGCGACGTGCTGCTCGAGTTCGTCTCCGCCAACCCGACCGGCCCGCTCACGGTCGCCGGCGGACGCAACGCCGCCTACGGCGACTCGCTGGGGCGCGTGCTGGAGGCCGCCGGCCACCCGGTCTCTCGCGAGTACTACGTAAACGACGCGGGCACGCAGATCCGCAACTTCGCCGCGTCGATCGCCGCGCGCATGCGCGGGGAGGAGCCGCCCGAGGACGGCTATGCCGGCGAGTACATCGGCGAGCTCGCCGAGGAACTGCGCGCCGAGGGCGTCGGGCCCGACGACCTCGACCGGATCGCGATCCGCGGCGTCGAGCTCATGCTGGCCCGCATCGAGGCGACGCTCGAGCGCTTCGGCGTGCGCTTCGACGTGTGGTCCTCCGAGCGCGCCCTGCACGAGAAGGGCGCGGTCGAGAAGGCCGTCGAGCGGCTGCGCGAGGGCGGGTACGTCTACGAGCAAGACGGGGCCGTGTGGCTGCGGACGACCGACTTCGGCGACGACAAGGACCGCGTGCTGATCCGTTCGGACGGCCAGCCGACCTACTTCGCGGCCGACGTCGCCTACCACGCCGACAAGCTCGAGCGGGGCGCCGACCTGATGATCACCCCGCTTGGCGCGGACCACCACGGCTACGTGCCGCGGATGAAGGCCGCGGTGGCCTGCTTGGGAGCGGACCCGGAGCGCTACGAGGCGCCGATCCTCCAGCTCGTGCACGTCGTCGAGGGCGGCGAGCGCGCGCGGATGTCGAAGCGCAAGGGCGAGTTCGTGACGCTCGACGAGCTCATGGAAGACATCGGCGTCGACGCGGCCCGCTACTTCCTGGTGCAGCGCAGCCACGACACGACGATCGACTTGGACCTCGAGCTCGCGCGCTCCGAGTCGCAGGACAACCCCGTCTACTACGTCCAGTACGCGCACGCCCGGATCGCGAGCATCCTGCGCAAGGCCGCCGACGAGGGGGTGGACGCCGACGAGGAGGCGATCGTCGCCGCTGCCCGCAGCGACGCCGTCCGCGCCGCCCCCGCCGAGCCGTCGGAGCGCGCGCTGATCCGCCGTCTGCTCGACCTGCCGGCGGAGATCCAGGGGGCCGCGGAGCGCCGCGCGCCCCATCGCATCTGCGCGTACGCGACCGCGACCGCCGCGGACTTCCACGCCTTCTACCGCGATTGCCGGGTGCTCGGCGCCGATGAGGAGGCCGGGGTGGAGGGCCTGCAGGCGGGCCGCCTCGCCCTCTGCCTCGCGGCTAAGCGCGTGCTCGCCACAGCGCTGGATTTGGTCGGCTGCTCCGCGCCCGAGCGCATGTAGGCAGCGCCGCGCCTGAGCCGGGCAAGCCGGAGCCGCGGCCTGCCGGCCCTACTGGCCGCGCCGCCGGGCCACGTGGCCGACGGTGAGCAGCAGGATGCGGATGTCGTTCCACAGCGACCAGTCGGCCACGTACTGGTAATCGAGCTTGACCATCTCGCGCACCGGGATGCGCGCGGACCCGAGGACCTGCCAGGGGCCGGTGATCCCGGGGCGCAGGTCGAGGCGGCGGCGGTGCCAGCCCTCGATGCGCCGGTCCTCGTCGAGCGGCAGGGGGCGCGGCCCCACGAGGCTCATCTCGCCGCGCAGGACGTTCACGAGCTGGGGCAGCTCGTCGAGGTGCAAAGCCCTGATCACCTTGCCCACGCGCGTGATGCGCGGATCGTCGGCGATCTTGAACACCCCGTCCGCCTCGTTGAGGTGGCGCAGCGCCTCCTTCTGCTCGTCGGCGCCGTCGATCATGCTGCGGAACTTGAGCATCTCGAAGGGCTCACCGTGACGGCCCGCGCGCCGCTGGCGGAAGAGCACTGGGCCGCGGCTGTCGAGCTTGATCGCGATCGCGATCACGGCGAGGAGCGGCGCGGTCACGACCAGGCCGACCGCGGAGCCGATGACGTCGAACGAGCGCTTGATGAAGCGCGACGAGAGCGTCATGTCGAAGCGCCGCAGGCCGAGCAGCGTGATCCCGTTGAGGCGGTCCAGCTCGACCGACGAGTTGACTACGCGCGCCACGTCGGGCAGCACGCTCACGCGCACCTGGTGGTCCTTGATGCGGCGAATCGCGTCGAGCAGGTGCTCGCGGCTGCCCGGACCCGGGCCGAGGACCACACGGTGCACGTCGCGCTGCGCGATCAGGTTGCGGACGCGGTCGGGCAGAAGGGCCTCCTCCTCGGGAGTGGGCTCGGCGTCCGTCGGCAGCCAGCCCACGAGCTCGGCGCGCACTGAGTGACTGGTCGCGAGCTTCTCGCGGAACTCCTCCGCGCTCTGCTCGTCGCCGACGAACAGGCAGCGCTCGATGGGCGTGCTGCGCAGCGCGAGGAAGCGCGCCAGGGCGCGAAGACCGATCAGCCCGGTGAACAGCACCGCCCACGTTGCGACGACCTGCGCGCGTTCGATCTCGCCGGTGACCACGAGCCCGTTGGCGAGCCAGATCAGAAGCACGGCGCCGGTGCTCAGGCCGAGCAGGCGCGGGACCTCGTCGAGCGTCGTCTTGTGCAGGAGGTGGGCGTCGCGGTCATATAGGCCCATCGCCTTCGCGATCAGGATGAACAGCAGCGGGACCGCGATCGCCCCGGGCGCCACGGTGTCCCCGCCGACCAGCAGGGCGCCGATGGCGACGGCGAACGACGCGGCGAGCGCGTCCGAGACGCCGAGCAGCCGCCGGAAGATGGTCTCGCGGCGCTGGATGACGGCGCCGCCGTACCACGGCTCGGAGTAGTGGGCGAGGCCGGGCCGTGCGATCAGCGCGGCGAGCCCGCCGCTGCCGACCGTGACGCGATCGACGCGCCTTGCGACCGGCCGCCCCGAAACGGCGCTGTCTGTGATGCGCTCCTCCACCGGTCCACCAACCCCTTTCGTCCGTCGTCCCGGGCGGGGGAAAGGCGAGCGCGTGCCCTAAACCCCAGCACGCGCAAGCCTAGACACGCCCGTTGCGGGCCGCAACCGACAACTGTTTGCGGCCCGACCCGGGTCCGGTCCGCATGGGTCCAGGTGGGTTAAGGACGCGGCGATCCCTGGGCCGCCAGGCGGTCGCGCGTGGCGAGGTAAGCGCGCAGCGCGAGCCCCGAGGCGAGCAGGATCAAGAAGGCGAGCAGGGCGCCGGTCAGCGGGTAGCCCGTGAACGGCAGCTTGCCTGCGGCGCCGGCGTCACCGGTGGGCCCGATGCCCGGGGGCGTGAGGCCGGTCTGATCCGGCTCCTCCTCATCGTCGCCAGGGGGCGTGGGGGTGTCGTCGCCCTCGTCCTCGTCGGGGCCTTCCTGGCACTCGGGCAGGTTCGGGTACTGCTGGCAGATCGGCGGGAGCGACTGCGCCTGCGCGTCGGTGGCGAGCGGAAGCGCCAGCGCGAGCGCGCCAATCAGGGCAGCGACGGCGAACCCGACGAAAGCGCGAAAGCTGAAGACCCCTGGACCCCGAGTCATAGACACACAATCCTTGTATTCGTTTTTGCCCGTCCCGTAGTGCCCGTGTGGGCGCCCCCACTATAACGGCGCGCGGCGGCGGATGCGACGTATGCGCGCCCGGCGTGAGATAACACCGCCATGCACACCGGCGAGGGGGTCGAAACCGAGGGACAGGTGCGCGCGGCACTGGCCGCTGGGCTTCCGCTCGCGATCATCGGGTTCCTCGCGCTCCGCGATGGCGGTTTCGGACTGGTCGAGCGGCAGGAGGTCGCGGTCGCGCTGTGGTGGGCGCTCGCGCTCGCGCTCGCCTTCGGGGTGGTGCCGCGGGCCGAGCCACCCCGCGGCTGGCGGCTCGCGGCCGGCGGCTTCCTCGCGATGGCGGCCCTCGCGCTGCTCTCGGTGGCGTGGGGCCCCAGCGCCGAGCGGGCCGTGGAGGAGGCCTGCCGGGTTCTGGGCTACCTCGCGGTCCTCGCGCTCGCCTTCACTGGGCTGGGGCCGCGGAGCTGGCGCACGGCCGCCGCCTCGCTCTTCGTCGTCGCCGTCGCGATCACCGCGTACGCCCTGGTCGGGCGCCTCGTGCCGGAGTGGGCGCCCGCGAGCGAGGCCGCGCCCGCCCTCGACAACGGCCGCCTGCACGCCCCGCTCGGCTACTGGAACGCCCTCGGTGCCTGGGCGGCGATGACGCTCGCGATGGCGCTCGCCTGGAGCGCCGACGCGCGCGAGCGCGGGGTGCGCATGGCGGCGCTGGCGGCGATCCCGCTCGCCGGGCTATGCCTGTACCTGACGTACTCGCGTGGTGCGGTGCTCGCTGCGGCTATCGGTATCGGCTTGGTTATCGCGCTGACGCGCAACCGGCGTCGGGCCGCGATCCACATCTTGGGCGGAGCGGCGGCGTGCGCTGCGGTGATCGCCGCCGCCGAGGCGACCCCGGCCGTGGCGTCCGGCGCCGGTGAGGCCGGGGGCGGCGGTGTCGCGCTCGTCCTGATCATCGCCATGCTTGCCTGCGCGGGGCTCGGTCATGCGACCCGCAAGCTGGCGAGGCGCCGCGGCGAGGTGCGGCCGATCGGCGCCGGGCGCCCCGCGTTGGCCGCGGCGCTCGTCGCCGCGGTGGCGCTGGTCGCGGTCGTCTGGGTGGCCGGCAGCGACGGCTTCGGGCACGGCGGCGACTCCGCCGCGCTCACCTCGTCCGATCCCTCCGCGCGTTTGACGACCGCGGCTGGCAATCGCTCGGCCTACTGGGCGGAGGCGCTCGACGGGTTCGCGGCGCGCCCGCTGCGGGGCGAAGGTGTCGGCTCCTTCGAGTACCGCTGGGCGGAAACGGGCTCGGACGACGAGCTGGTCGTCGACGCGCACTCGCTGCCCCTCGGGGTGCTGGCGGAGCTCGGCCTCCTCGGCCTGGTCGCCCTCGGGGCGCTCGTCGCCGGCCTGGTCGCGATCAGCGCCGCCGGGCTCGCCGCCGCGCGCCGCAACTCCCAGGCGGTCGGGCTCGCCGCGGCCGCCACCTGCTTCGCGGCGAGCGCCGCAATGGACTGGACCTGGCAGATGGCGGCGCTCGCATACCTGGCCCTGGCCGCGGTCGGGACGCTCGCGATGGCCGCCTCGCGGCCGCTGCCGCGGCGCGTGCGCGTCGGCCCGGCGCGCTGGCGCTGGGCGCTGGTGGCGGCCGCGGTGCTGGCGGGCGCAGCCCAGGCCCCCGGCCTGGTCTCGACGGCCCTCGTCCAGGACGCCGCCGAGCAGCGCGTCCTCGGCGACGCGAGCGAGGCGCTCGAGCTCAGCGACGACGCGGTCCGCGCCGCGCCCTGGTCGGCGTCGGCGTACGCCGCGCGCGCGGAGGCGTATCTCGCGCTTGGTGAGCTCGAGGAAGCCGCCGCCGACGCGCGACGCGCCGTCGACGCCGAGCCGCGCGACGCCGGGCATCACCTGCTCGCCTTCCGCATCGAGGCGGAGCGCGGGAACGCCGACGCCGCGCTAGCCGAGCTTCGCAGGGCGCGGGAGCTCAGTCCCCGCGCCGCCTCCGTGCGCAGCCCGAAGGTGGTCGAACTAGAGCTCGAGCTCGCCGGAGGCCGCTGAGGATGGCTCCCGCGAGATGCCCGATTCTGGGGAGGACGGGAACCGGCGTGCCCACCGCGAGGTCATGTAACACTCTGGGCGCCGCGGGGCGGGGGTTGGGACCAGCCGCCGCGTAGCGGCCTCTCCCGCCAGAGCTCATCCGACATGGCTGCCGACCAACAGAATCGCTACGCGACGCTGCGCGACTACCTGGGCATGTTGCGGCGGCAGAAGCTGCTCATCGCCGCTTTCGTGCTCATCTTCGCCGCCGCTGCCTACGCGCTGTCCTCGTCGCAGGACAAGCGGTACGAGTCGCAGGCGTCGGTGCAGTTTAACGACGTCGCCCGCGACCTGAAGCTGCTCGGCGTCGAGCTGCCGTCGGACACGAACCCGCTCGTCAAGTCCGCGGCGATCGCCGAGGAGACGACCACGCTCGAGGTCGCCAATCAGGTCCGGCGCGAGCTGGGCAAGGGCGAGCAGCCCGTCGACCTTCCGGCGGTTGACCTGCGCGACGCGATCGAGACCAAGGTCGGCGCGCAGACCGTCTTTCTCGAGATCAAGGCCGAGTGGGGCGACGCGGACTTCGCCGCGCGCCTCGCCAACACCTACGCCCAGGTCGTCGTCCGCAACGAGACGCGCGACATCCAGAAGGTGATTGAGACGGCGATCAAGGATCTGAAGCCGCGCGCCAAGGGCCCCGTGTTCGACGAGTCCGGTGGCTTCGACGCAGCGCGGTTCACGGCTCGCCAGCAGCTCACCGCCCTCGAGAGCGCGCGCGGCCTGCTGCGCCCCGCCGAGATCGTGCGGCGCGCCGAGGTCCCGTCGCAGCCGTCCGCGCCCAAGACGCAGCGCAACCTGATTCTCGGCGGCCTCGTCGGGCTCGCGCTCGGCCTGCTCGCCGGCTTTTTGCGTGATTCGCTCGACCGGCGCCTCCGAACGCCGCAGGACGCTCACGAGGTCTTCGGCCTGCCCGTGCTGGGGCGGGTGGGCGCGACCGCCTTCGGGGGCACCGGACAGGCCGGTGCCAACGGCCGCGCGCCGCTTGCGCCCGAGGACCTTGAGTCGTTCCGGATACTGCGCACGAACCTGGGCGCGCTCGAGACCGACGAGCCGCCCAAGACCGTGCTCGTGACCAGCGGCCTGCCCGAGGAGGGCAAGTCGACCGTGGCGGCGTCGCTCGCGGCGGCCTCCGCGGCGGCCGGCCAGCGCACCCTGCTCGTCGAGGCCGACATGCGCCGGCCCGTGCTCGCGCGGCGCCTCGGCGTAAACGAGGGCCCCGGCCTCGGCGATTATCTGGCGGGCAAGGCGCAACCCCCCGAGGTCCTGCAGCGCGTGCCCGTGCGCGGGGGCTCCGGCCGGAACGGCAACTCGCAGGCTGCGCTCGAGCGCACGCTCATCTTCATCGCCGCCGGCAACGCGCAGGGCGAGCCCGCGGAGCTGTTGGCCTCCCCGCGCTGCCGCGACTTCCTCGAATCGGTGTCGAAGGCGTACGACCTGGTCGTGATCGACTCCAGCCCCCTGCTCTCCACGGCGGACCCGCTCGAGATCCTGCCGCACGTCGACGGCGTGCTCGTCTGCGCACGCCTCTCGTCGGCAACCCGCGACGTCGCATCGTCGGTCCGGGAGGCGATCGGTCGCTTCCCCGATCGGCCCGCTGGACTGGTCGTTACCGGTGCCCGGAAGTCCGACGCGTACTACGGCTACTACGGGTACTGAGCCCGTCGCGGCCCAGTCGCCCGAGGCGAGCCCGGGCATCGCCATCGTCGCCCACGACTCGGCCGCGGAGCTGCGTCGCAATCTGAGTGGGCATGCGGCGCTGGCAGAGGCGCTGGGGGCGCCGCTCGTCGTCGTCGACAACGCCTCGCGCGACGAGACCGTCGCGGTCGCGCGCGAACTCGGCGGGCCGAATCTGACGCTGATCGCCGCGCCGCGCAACCGCGGCTACGCCGCCGGGGTGAACGCGGCGGCGGCCACGATGCCGGGGCGCGACATCCTCCTGCTCAACCCCGACGTCGAGGCCCTGACGCCAGAGGCCGTCGGGGCCCTCCGGGAGTTTTTGGCCGCCCATCCGCGCGCCGGCGTCGTCGCCCCGCGCCTTCTGGGCCGGGACGGGGCACCGCAGGTGTCCGCCCGGCGCTTCCCCACGATGGCCGCGATGCTCGGCAGCACGGCCGGATTGGGCCGGATCGCGCCGCTGCGCCGCAGCTACGAGCGCTACCTCGAGCCATCGTCGTCGCCGTCCGCCCGGATCGTCGACTGGGTGATCGGCGCCGCGATGCTGCTCCGGCGCGCCGCCTTCGACGAGGTCGGGGGCTGGGACGACCGCTTCTTCCTCTACATGGAGGACGCCGACTACTGCCGGCGGCTGGCGCGGGCCGGATGGGAGGTGTGGATCGAGCCCGCCGTGACCGCCGTGCACGGGTACGCGCGCGCGAGCAGCGCGCCGTCGGCGAGCGTGATCAGCTCGTGGGCGCGCCGCCAGCACGTGGCGAGCCTGGCGCGGTTCTTCAGCCGCGAGCCCCGCATGCTCTGGGGCGGTGGGCGGCGGTGAGCGCCGCGCCGACCGTCGAGGTCCTCATCCCGCACCACAACCGCATCGACAGCCTGCGCGCGACCCTCGATTCGCTGCGCCGCCAGACCGCGCCCGCCTCCGTGTGCGTGGTCGACAACGCGTCGAGCGACGGCACCCGGGACGTGCTCGCCGCCGAGTACCCGGAGGTGCGCGTCGTCGCGTTGGAGCGCAACTTCGGGTTCGGCGCCGCCCTCAACCGCGGGGCCCGCGAGTCCGAAGCCGACCTGCTCGTGTTCCTGAACAACGACGCGGTGGCCGACGAGCGCTTCGTCGAGCGCGTGCGCGACCGGTTCGCCGCGACCGGCGCCGAGATGGTCGCCGCTTGCCTGCGCGCGCCCAGCGGCGAGGTCGAGTCGCTGGGCGTGGAGCTCGACCGCAGCCTCAACCCCTACGACGCCGCGCACGGGGCGGCCTACGAAAAGCTTTCCGGCATGCGGGTCGAACCGCTCGGCCCGAGCGGCGGGGCGGGCGGCTACGCGCGCGAGGCCTTCGCGGCGGTCGGGGGCTTCGACGAGCGGATCTTCGCCTACCTGGAGGACGTCGAGCTCGCGCTGCGCATGCGGCTCGCCGGGATGTCGTGCGCGGTCGCCCCCGACGCGTTCGTCTGGCACCACCACTCAGCGACGCTGGGCGCGCGCAGCGCCGCCAAGAACGAGCTGCTCGCGTACGCGCGCGGGTATCTGCACTGGCGCTACGGGCGCAGCCTCACCCCGGGCCAGCGCGCCCGGGCGCTGATCACGGACGCCGTGGTGTACGCGGGCAAGGCGGCGATCGACCGCGACCTGGGTTCGGTGCGCGGGCGGTTGCGGCTGCGGCGCGACGTCCGGGACGTGCCGCGGCCGCCGCGCGACCCCCGCGTCGCCGGGCTGCCCCTGCTCGAGCTCGGCTGGCGCGAGTCGCTGGCGCGACGCCTGGCGAGGCGGCGCTGAACGCGGTCCGCAGGGGTAGCCTCGCGCGAGCCATGGCCTCCGTCGACGTCGTCATCGTCACCCGCAACACCCGCGAGATGACCGCGCGGTGCGTGCGCTCGGCGCTGGCCGAGGACGGTCGCAACCGGGTGCGCTGCTTCGTGGTCGACAACGCTTCTGCGGACGGCACCGCCGATGAGCTCGCGCGCATCGACGGCGTGACCGTGATCCGCAACGACCACAACGCCGCCTACGGCCGGGCCTGCAACCAGGGGGCGGCACGTGGAAACGGCGAGTTCGTGCTGATCCTGAACAGCGACATCGTCGTACGGCCAGGGTCGATCGCGCGCTTGGTCGAGTTCCTGGAGGGCAGCCCGGAGCACGTGGCCGCTGGCGGGCGGGTCGTCGACCCGGGGACCGACCGCGTCCAGGTGGGGCACGCCGTGCGCGCCTTCCCGCGGGCGAGCTCGCAGGTCGCGCAGATGCTCGGGCTCGAGCGCACCTGGCCCGCCAACCCGCTCTCGCGCCGGGCCTTGGGCCTCGACCTCGACTACGAGCGCACGCAGGACGTCGACCAGCCGCCGGGTTCCTGCCTCGCGGTGCGCCGCGCCGACTTCGACGCGATCGGCGGCTTCGACGAGGGCTTCTACTACTGGTACGAGGACGTCGACCTGTGCCGCCGGCTCTGGGACCGCGGGCGAATCGCGTACGTCCACGACGCCCCGTTCGAGCACGTGGGCGGGGCGACGTTCGCCTCCTGGGACAGCCCGCAGCGGGTGCGGAGCTGGTACACGGGCGTCTTCCGCTACTTCGCGAAGCACCGCCCGCGCCGCGAGCAGCTCCTGATCAGGGCGCTTGCCGGCCTGCTGGCGACGCTGCGCGCCCTGGCCTGGGCGCCGCGCGACCGCGAGCGCGCGGCGGCGCTCTGGGACGTCGCGCGCTCGGCCGCGCGACCGGTGCCGGTGCCCGGGGGCGCGGATCCCGCGGCGTGAGCGCTCAGGCCGGGTCCGGCGCGGCGGGTTGCGGCGGCGTGGCGAGCGGGTCGCGCAGCGCGAGCGCGGCGAGCGCCCGGCCGATCCGGGGCGGGCCGCTCGCGGGACCGGCGTCCCAATAGGCCTCGCGCAGCGTCTGGTCGCAGAGGAAGCGCCAGCTCGCGGCGCGGGTGCGCGTGGTGCGCCGGGCGGCGAGGGCGGCCGTGAGCGCGGCGGCCTTCGCGCGGTGCCTGGCCGCCGGGCGGCTCGGCTCGGGCATCTCCGGCGCGAGCTCGCGCAACCGCCGGTAGCTCGTGCCGATCACGCGCATGCGCGCAAGCGTGCGCGCCAGGTCGGTGGGGTGGAAGTGCAGGACGAGCGCGGCGGGCAGGTACCGCAGCCGCAGGCCGTGCTCGCGCGCCAGGCGCAGGCCCAGCTCGGCGTCCTCGCACGCCGCGCCGGGGAAGCCCTCGTCGAAGCCGCCCGCGGCGACCAGCAACTCGCGCTTCACGGAGATGTTCGAGGTCCAGAAGTTCTCGGGCGCGACGGGGCGGTCGGGGGAGAGGCGCGCGTAGCCGAACTGCGCGCCCTCCTCGTGCAGCCAGCGGATGAACGGGGAGCGGTCGAGCGGCGGCGCCGGGCGCACCAGGCCGAGCGCGGCCTCCTCCGGGGCCTGCCGGTCGCGGTGGAAGCGCACGTGCTCGCCGACGAGGCCGGCCGTGGGCAGCGAGTCGTCGCCGATGAACAGGCAGGCGGCCGCGCGAGCCGCCCGCACGCCGGCGTTGCGCGCGGTCGCGGGCCCGGCTCCCTCCTGACGGAGGACCGTGACCGGCCATGGCGCGGAGCGGGCGAACGCCTCCGCGGCCTCGTGCGAGCCGTCGGCCGAGCCGTCGTCGATGACGATCACCTCGATCGGCTCCGTGGCTGCGTGGCGGGCCAGGCGGCTCAGGGTCTCGGCGAGGACGGCGCGCCGGTCGCGGGTCGGGATGACGACGGCGAGCTCGGGTCGGCCGGCGGGCGCGCGGTTCGCGGCCACGCTCAGATCACCGGCCGGGGGACGAACGGCTGGCGGCGCTCGCGCTCCTCCTCGATCGCGATCCGCCGGGCGCGCACCTCCTCGGCGCGCGCCTCGGCCTCGTAGGCGATCTCCTCGTCGCTTCGCGCGACGAAGTAGGCGAGGCCGAGGCCCAGCAGGAACCAGCCGCCGAGCGCCGGCGCCGCCTCGATGTAGAGGCCGGTGTAGAACGAGACCAGCATCGAGGCGAGCGCCCCGCAGCCCGCGAAGCCCATTGCGGCAGCCTCGCGGCGGCGGGTGCGCAGGCTCGCGATGGCGAGGCTCACGAGCAGGCCCACCATCGCGGCTACGAACAGGACCATGACAAGCACGCCCTGCTCGTAGGCCACCTTCAGGTACGAGTTGTCGATGTTGATTGCGGACGCCTGCAGGTAGCGGCCGCTCAGCGAGCCCTGCGAGCTGCCGGTTCCCAGGCCGTGGCCGAACGGCTCGTCGTCGATCGCGGTCAGGATCTGCTCCCACTTGAGCTCGCGCTGGATGAACGTCGGGTCCTCGGTGGGGGTGAGGATGCGCGCATAGCGGTCGAGCCTCTCGGGGTCGGCTTCGCCGAGGACGAAGATGCCCGCGCTCAGGCCTCCGACGCCGAGCACGACCAGGGCGACGATGACCGCTTTGACGCCGGGATAGGCACGCGAGAACTGGTAGAGGCCGAGCACGAGCGCGAGGCCGACGACGAAGCCGACGAGCGGGCCGCGCGCCTCCGAGGCGATCATCGCCAGCACGCAGAGGGCGACGGCGGTGAGCGCGAGGAGGCGGCGCCAGCCGCGCGCCCACAGCGCGTACGCGGTGCACGCGGGCGCCATGAACGCGCACCAGAAGCTGAGCTGGTGGCCGGTCAGGAACGAGCCGACCACCTTGAGGTGCTTGTCGATGGGGTCGACGTTGATCCCGCCGCCGCTGAACATCGCCAGCGTGCGCTCCGGGCCTGCCGGGCCGACGATCCAGCGGAAGACCGCGTAGGCGGCGACCGCGATCGTGACGAGCACGAAGCCGAACGCGATCCGCCGGTACGTCTGCCTGGAGAAGCCCGCGTAGGCGAGGACGACGAAGCCGAGCATGTACCAGACCGTCGTCCGGAAGCCGTACCAGGCGACGCCGAACTCGTCGGCGGTGAGGAAGTCGATCAGGGTGATGAGGAGATAGAGGCCGGCGCCGAGGACCGCGGGCCAGGCCTGGAAGTGGTAGGGGCGCCCGACGATCACCCTGCCGAGCAGGACGATCCACAGGGCCGCGAGGCCGGCGTCGATGGCGGGGCTCAAGGGGATCCCGACGAAGGCCTGGAAGGTGCCCAGGATCGCCGTCAGGAACATCGTCACGACGGTCGCGGCCGCGGGCAGCTTGGCGACCAGAAGCGAGCCGACCAGCGCGAAGGGCGCGGCCGCCATGACGATCTCGAACTGGAGCAGGTACGGCGTGATCCAGAGCGCGACGAGCACGAGCGCCGACCATCCCGAGGCGATGCTCAGGTCGCGCGAGATCAGGCTGCCCGGCCCGAGCTGGCCGGCGGCGAGGAGGCCCAGGGGGTAGAGGACGAGGAGGAAGCCGCCGCCCGGGACTTCGAGGTCGCCGGCGTACGCCGCGAAGGCGATCAGCGTGAAGACGGCGGTAGCCGCCATCAGCGCGAGGCGGTCGAGCGCGTCGCGCAGGCGCAAGAGCGCCTCGAGACGATGCGTGGCTGTCCTCATCCGGCCGGTTTTTGGAATCGGGGCGGGGTCCCGCCGCCCCGGCCTACAGTTCGGCCGAATGATCGCGGATGGGGATCAGGATGAGCGCCGGTTGCGGCCGCGGGTGAGCGTGGTCATGCCGTTCGCCGGCGGGGCGGACGCCGCGCGGCTCGCGCGCGAGCGGCTCGCGCGCATCACGACGCGGCCGGGCGACGAGCGGATCCTGGTCGACAACACGCCGCGCGGGGTCGTGCCCGAGGCCCCGGATGGAGTCCGGGTGGTGCGCGCCCCGCTCGAGGGCTCCTCGTACCACGCCCGCAACGTCGGGGCCGAGCACGCCTCGGGCGAGTGGCTGCTCTTCATCGACGCGGACTGCGTGCCGCCGCCCGACCTCATCGACCGCTACTTCGCCGAGTCGGTCGCCGACGACGTCGGCTTGCTGGCGGGCGCGATCAAGCCCGAGTCGAGACAGCGCGGCCTGCTCGCCGAGTGGGCGGTCACGCGCGAGATCTTGAGTCAGCGGCGCAGCTCGGGGTGGGAGCGGCCCGCGGCGGCGACCGCGAACCTGCTGGTGCGGCGCCAGGCGTGGGTGCAGGTGGGCGGCTTCTACGAGGGCATCCGCTCGGGTGGCGACCTCGACTTCTGCTGGCGGGCCGGTGACGCGGGCTGGCGGCTCGAGTACCGGCCGGAGGCGGCCGTGGAGCACGTCCACCGCGAGAGCCTGCGGGGGATCGCGCGCCAGATGGGCCGCTACGCGGCGGGTAACGCCTGGCAGCGCCGCCGGCGCCCGCACGCGCCCGCGCCGCGGCCCTTGCCCGAGCTCGGGCGCGCGCTGGTGGGGGCGCCCGGGTTCCTGGTGACCGGGCGCCCGCGGCGCGCGGCGCTCAAGCTCGTGGACGGGCTTGCAGCGCTCGCCCAGCTCGGCGGGTCCCTGCTCTCGAACCGCGCGCGCCCGCGGCGGACCGGGGGCAACGTCCCGCACCAGCGCCGGCTCGTGGTCGCGACCGACCGCTTCCCCGTTCCCTCGGAGACCTTCATCGCCAACGAGATCGACGCCTTGCGCGCGCGCGGCTGGCGCGTGCGCGTGGAGGCGGTGGCGCGCCCCGAGCGCCCGGCGCTCGCGCGGTCGCGCGGGCTGGACGTGCACTACCTCGAGGACGAGGGGCGGCTCGACCGCGCGCTCGCGACCGCGTGGGTGCTCTTGCGGCACCCGCTGCGTGCGCTCGCGGATCGCCGCCTGCGGTCGCGGTTCGACCCCGCCGAGTGGCTGCCGCTGAGCGCGGTGGCGCCGCAGGCGCGGCGCCTGGCGCGCTGCGGCGACCGCCACGTGCACGCCCACTTCGCCGCGCTCGCCTCCGTGAGCGCGCTGCGCGCGGGGCGGATCGCCGGCGTGCCGGTGAGCGTCGCCGCGCACGGTCACGAGGTGTTCGCCACGCCGCGCGCGCTGCGCAGCAAGCTGGAGGCGGCGGCGTTCGCGGTCGCGCCCTGTGAGTACACCGCCCGGTTTTTGCGTGAGGCGGCGCCGGGGGCGCGCGTCGAGGTCGTGGTGATGGGCGTCGACGGCGGGCGGTTCCGGCGCGGGCGCGCCTACCCCGGCGGCCGCACGGTGCTCGCGGTCGGGCGACTCGTGGAGAAGAAGGGATTCGAGTACCTGCTCGAGGCGGCGGCCCACGCCGGGGACGCGGTCGAGCGGGTCGTGATCGCGGGCGACGGCCCGTTGCGCGAGCGGCTCGAGCGGCGCGCGCACGAGCTCGGCTTGAACGGCAGGGTCTCGTTCCTCGGCGCGGTCGACTCGGCCACGGTGCGCGAGCTGCTGGAGCAGGCGGCGCTGTTCGCCGTGCCGTGCGTGATCGCTGGCGACGGCGACCGCGACGCGATGCCGGTGGTCGCCAAGGAGGCGCTCGCGATGGAGGTGCCGGTGGTGGCGAGCGACGAGGTCGGCCTGCCCGAGGTCGTGCGCGAGGACTGGGGCCGGCTGGTGCCGCCGGGCGACTCGGGGGCGCTGGCCGACGCGATCACCGAGATGCTCGCGCTCCCCGCCGACCGGCGCGCGGCGATGGGCCGTGCAGGGCGCGACTTCGTGCTCGCCCGCTTCGACACCCAGGCGCAGGCGCGGCGCTTGGAGGAGCTGATCGAGGGCGCCGCCTAGATCAGGGGCGTGCGGTAGCGCACCGCGCCGCGCGCGACCGCGTACATCTCGGCCAGGTCGTGGGCCACGTAGTAGGGGGCGAGCAGCGGGCCGCCGCCCTCGACGCGTCCCCGCTCGACGAGCAGGCGCAGGTACGGGAGGACGAGCCACAGGCGCAGCGGCCAGAGGCGCTTGGGCACGAGCAGGGCGAGCGCGGCGCGGGCGAGCAGGTAGTGCGAGTGCTTCCAGAACGGGCCGCGGAAGAACAGCGCGCGGCGCATCTCCGGGTGGCGGGCGACGGCGGCGAGATCCCAGCTCTGGGCGAGCTTCAGCTTCCCGATCGGGCCCAGGTAGTTGACCGCGTGGTGAACGAGCGCTTGGTCGTCGAAGACGACCGGGGCGCCGGCCTTGATCGCGCGCCAGGCGAGGTCGGAGTCCTCGCCGCCCTGGCTCGCGCCGAACGCCTCCAGGTCGAAGCCGCCGATCCGCTCGAGCAGCACGCGCGGGAAGAAGAGGTTGCAGGTGGGGTAGCTCGGGTCGGGGCCGGTGACGCGGATCGTGCGCGTGAACGGGCGCTCGCGCTCGGTGACCGCGGCGAGCTCGCGCTCGATCGGCTCGGTACGGCCCTGGATGATCGCCTCGGGGTTGGCGCGGTGCAGCTCGAGGCCGCGCTCCAGCCAGCCGGGCGCGGGCTCGCAGTCGTCGTCGGTGAACGCGATCAGCCCGCCCGACGCGGCGCGCCATCCGTCGTCGCGGCCGCGCGCGCGACCGACGTTCTCGGTGCGGGTGACTACGCGCAGGCGCAGATCGCCGGCGCGCTCGGCCTCGGCGAGCAGCTCGGCCGTGTCGTCGGTGGCGGCGTTGTTGACGATCACGACCTCGAAGCGGTCGCGAGGGAGCGTCTGGCGGCGCAGCGCCTCGAGCAGGTTGGGAAGGCGGTCGCGGCGGTTGTAGGTGGAGACCACCACCGACACGTCGGGCGTGCCGGCCATCGTCACCCCCTGCGGCGCAGCAGCACGCGGCAGTACTGCGTGCCCGGGTTGGCGACGCGCTCGACGTCGGCGCCGCCGGCGTGGGCGCGCGCCTCGAGCGCTTCCAGGTCGACCGCCGAGCCGAGCCAGGCGGGATGGTGCTGGCCGCGCGGACCGCGGCCGAGCACGGCGCGCGCGCCCGCGCGCAGGCGCTCGCCGAGGGGTCGCTTGCGGTGCACGCGCGCGTCGTTGGAGATCTGGAACGCCGCCCAGCCGCCGGGACGCAGCACCCGGCAGATCTCGTCGATATAGCCCAGGGTTATCTCCGGGTCGGGGATGTGCTGGAAGACGACGTCCGAATAGCAGCCGTCGGCGCTCGCGTCGGGGATCGGCTTGAGCGAAGTGCCGTCGCCCAGGATCCACTCGACGGAGTCGAGGTGCGGGTTGAGCTCGCGGGCGCGGGCGAGCATCTCCTCGGAGATGTCGATCGCCCGGACCGAGCGGCACCGCTTGGCGAGGGCGCGGGTGATCCGCCCGACGCCGCAGCCGATCTCGACGACGTCGTCGGTGGGCGCGATCTCGAGGCCGAGCTCCCGCTGCATGTAGGAGAGCGACTCCTCGCCGCCGTCCCAGAACCGGTCGCGATTCTCGCCGCGGTACGGGATGCGGTTGTCCACGAAATACAGCGCGTCCTCGGCGGCCCGCGCATCCCAAAACTCGCGCATCGTCTCCTTCGACCTCTCCCGCGTGAACTCCCCGGACATCCCGCGCGAACCCTAGAGAACCCCGGCACGAGGGGCGCCGGGTGGCGGCGGGCGCCCTCTCGGCGGCCCAGCGCAGCGCGGGCGCCGTGGATGGGGCGCTCGTCCCGGCGCGCGCATGATCGGCGCACCGAGCGGCACGCGACCGGCGTGGGAGCTTCGCCTGGGCGCGACAATCCCGCGCGTGAGTCCGCGCGTCAGCGTGATCATCCCCGCTCACAACGCGGCGGCGACCCTCGGCCGCACGCTCAGGGCGCTCGCGTACCAGGACATCGAGGAGCCGTTCGAGGTGATCGTCGTCGATGACGCGTCGGCGGACGAAACAGCGGCGGTTGCCGCGCAGGCGGCGGTCGAGCCGCGCGTTGTGCGCCACGACCGTCCGCTCGGGCCGGGGCCGACCCGCAACACCGGTGCGGAGGAAGCGGCGGGCGAGTTCCTCGCCTTCACCGACGCCGACTGCTTTCCGACGCAGAGCTGGCTGCGCGAGGGGGTGGCGGCGCTCGAGGGGGCGGACCTCGTTCAGGGGGCGGTGCGGCCCGACCCCGACGCAGAGCCCCAGCCGTTCGACCGCACCGTCTGGGTCGTCGCCGAGGTGGGCCTCTACGAGACCGCGAACCTGTTCGTGCGCCGCGAGCTGTTCGAGCGGCTCGGCGGCTTCGAGGACTGGCTCTCGGCGCGCATCGGCAAGCCGCTCGCCGAGGACGTGTGGCTCGGCTGGCGCGCCCGCCGCGCCGGGGCGCGCACGTCGTTCGCGCCGCAGGCGCTCGTCCACCACGCCGTCTTCCGCCGTGGCGCGCTCGAGGCGGCGCGCGAGCGGCTGCGCACGACGTACTTCCCCGACATCGTCGAGAAGGTGCCCGAGCTGCGCGAGACGCTCCTGTGGCGGCGCTGGTTTTTGAGCCGCCGCTCCGCGGAGTTCGACCTCGCCGCGGCGGGCGCGCTCGTAGCGCTGCTCGCGCGCAGCCCGCTGCCGCTCGTCGCCGCGCTGCCCTACGCGCGCTCGCTGACCAACTCCGCGCGCCGCTGGGGCCGGCGCCGCGCGCCCCGCGTCGCCCTGGGCGAGCTGCTCGGCGACGCGGTCGCCGCGGGTGCCCTGATCGCCGGAAGCGTCCGGCGCCGCACGCCGGTGCTGTAGGAATCCGGGGCGCATGCTTCCCTCAAGCCGCGACCGCATCCTCGCCTCGCTCGACCCCGACGCCCTCGTCCTTGATGTCGGCGGCTGGGCCAAGCCCCTGCAGCGCGCCGACTGGGTCATCGACCTGATGCCCTACGAGACTCGCGGGCTCTACGGCGACTCTGGGCCCGATCCCGAGAACGAGCGCTTCGACGCCTCGCGCTGGATCCAGCGCGACATCTGCGACCGCGAGCCATGGCCCTTCGAGGACGACCAGTTCGACTTCGTGGTCTGCTCGCACACGCTCGAGGACGTGCGCGACCCGGTCTGGGTGTGCAGCGAGCTTTCCCGCGTCGCCCGCGCCGGCTACATCGAGGTCCCCTCGCGACTCGAGGAGCAGAGCATGGGCGTGCACGCGCCCGGCTGGGTCGGCTGGTCGCACCACCACTGGCTGATCGATGTGGGGGAGGACGAGATCCAGGTCGTCTTCAAGTCGCACGCGATCCACGCGGACGAGCGCTTCCACTTCCCCGCTTGGTTCGGCGCCGCGCTCACGCCCGAGGAGCGGGTGCAGACGCTGTGGTGGGAGGGGGAGGTGCGCTGCCGGGAGGCGGTGTTCACCGACGCCGAGGGGCTCGACAGCTATCTGTCCTCGTTCGTCGAGCGCTACCGCCACCTCTGCGACGACCGCGTACCGCCGTCGGTGCGCACCGGCGGCGTGCGCAGGCTGGCGGCTCGCGCGCGCAGCGCGCTCACGTCGCGGGCCCGCTGATGCGGGTCCTCACCGTCGGCAACATGTACCCGCCCCACCACCAGGGCGGCTACGAGCTGGTCTGGCAGGCGTGCGTCGCCGAGCTGCGGGCCCACGGCCACGAGGTCCGCGTCCTGACCACCGACCACCGTGAGGCCGGAGTGACCGGCCCCGACGAGCCCGACGTCCACCGCGAGCTGCGCTGGTACTGGCGCGACCACGACTTCCCGCGCCTCGGCCCGCTGGACCGCTGGCGCCTGGAGCGCGCCAACGCGCGTTGCCTGCGGCGCCACCTCGACGAGTTCCGGCCCGAGGCGGTCGCCTGGTTCGCGATGGGCGGCATGTCGCTGGCGCTGGTCGAGGCGGTCCGCCGCCGCGGGCTGCCGGCGCTCGCCGTGGCCTGCGACGACTGGGTCTCCTACGCGCCGCGCGTCGACCAGTGGACGCGGCTGTGGGAGGTGCGCCCGCGCCTCGCCCGCCTCGCCGGCCCGCTCACCGGGCTCCCCACCTCGGTCGACCTCGCGAGGGCCGCGCGCTGGGCGTTTCTAAGCGACGCCCTGCGGCGCCGCGCCGCCCACCACGACGCGCGCTTCGCCGCGGGCGAGGTCGTCCACCGCGGACCCGACGCCGACCTCTTCCCGCGCGCGCCCGAGCGGGAGTGGGGCTGGCGGCTGCTCTACGCGGGACGCGTGGAGGAGCGCAAGGGGGTGGACACGGCGGTCCGCGCCCTCGCTCACCTGCCCGCCGAAGCGGTTCTCACGGTGGACGGGCCGGCCGACCCGGCGCACCGCGCGCAGCTCGAGCGCCTCGCCGGCGAGCTCGGCGTCGCGGCGCGCGTGCGGTTTGCGCGCAGCCCCCGCGAGCGCCTCGCCGACGCCTACGCCGCGGCCGACGCCGTGCTCTTCCCGGTCCGCTGGGAGGAGCCGTGGGGCCTCGTGCCGCTCGAGGCGATGTGCGTGGGCAGGCCCGTCGTCGCGAGCGGGATGGGCGGCTCGGCGGAATACCTGCGCGACGGCGAGAACTGCCTCACCTACGCGCCGGCCGACGACGCCGAGGCGCTCGCCGCCCGCGTGCGGGAGCTCGCCGCCGACGCCGCGCTGCGCTCCCGCCTCCGCGAGGGCGGGTTTGAGACCGCGCGCTCGTTCGAGGGGCGGCCGTTCGAGCGCCGCGTGCGGGAGCTGCTCGAGGGGCTCGTCGCCGCCCGGTGAACCGGGGTTGGACGCGCCGCCCCGCATCTACACTGGCGCCGTGACGACCGAAGCGCCCGCCGGCGGGAGGCGGAGGGCGACGGCGCGCGGCGCGCTCATCAACTCCGCGTTCCAGATCGTCCTCGGCACGCTGAACCTGCTCAAGGCCGTGATCGCGGCCGCCTTCCTCACTCAAGAGGAATTCGGGGTGTGGAGCATCCTGTTTTTGGGGATCGCGCTGGTGATCGCGCTCAAGTCGTCCCTGGTCGGCGACAAGTACATCCAGCAGGACGAGGACGACCAGGAGATCGCCTTCCAGAAGGCGTTCACGCTGGAGCTGCTCTCCACCGGCCTGATGGTCGTCGGCGCGCTCGCGCTCGCGCCGCTGCTCGCGCTGGCGTACGGCGAGGAGGAGCTGCTCTTGCCGGGGCTGGCGCTCGCCCTGATGCTGCCCGGGCTGGCGCTGCAGTCGCCGATCTGGGTCTACTACCGCCGGCTCGATTTCTTGCGTCAGCGCCTCCTGCTCTCGGTCGATCCCGTCGTGGGCTTCGTCGTCACGGTCGCGCTCGCGGCCGCGGGCGCGGGCTACTGGTCGCTGGTCGGGGGCTCGGTGGTCGGTGCGACGATCGGCGGGATCGTGGCGATCATCGCCTCGCCTTACCGCCTGCGCCTGCGCTTCGACGTGCCCACGCTGCGCAGCTATGCCGCGTTCTCCCTGCCGCTGTTCGTGGCGGTGATGAGCGGCCTTTTGATCGCGCAGTTCTCCGTGTTCTTCGGGGAGGTCGCCCTCGGGCTCGCGGGCGCGGGCGCGATCGGGCTCACCGCGATCATCACCCAGTGGACCGACCGCGCCGACGCGGTCATCACGCAGGCGATGTACCCGGCGATCTGCCGGGTTGCCGACCGGCGCGAGCTTTTGCGCGAGGCGTTCTCCAAATCGAACCGGATCGCGCTGATGTGGGCGATCCCGTTCGGGGTCGCGCTCTCGCTGTTCGCGGACGACATCGTCCGCTACGTGCTCGGCTCGGGCTGGGAGGGCGTGGGGATCCTGCTGCAGGTCTTCGGCCTGATGGCGGCGGTCAACCACCTCGGCTTCAACTGGAGCGCCTTCTATCGGGCCCTCGGCCGCACGGCGCCGATCGCCTGGGTGGCGGCTGCCGCCTTCGTAGCCTTCTGCGCGGCGGCGATCCCGCTGATGTTCAGTCACGGCCTCGAGGGCTTCGCCATCGGCATGGCGGTCATGACCGCGGTCTCGCTGGCGGGGCGGTTGCTCTACGTGTTGCGCCTCTTCCCGGGCTTCCCGGTGATCCGCTACGTCCTGCGCTCGATCGCGCCCACCGTGCCGGCGGTGCTGGCGGTGCTCGCGCTGCGCGCCGCCGAGACCGGCGAGCGCACCGCGGCCCTTGCGCTCGGGGAGCTCCTCGCTTACACGGCGGTCACGATCGTCGCCACGGTGGTCGTCGAGCGCAGCCTGCTGCGCGAGATGCTCGGCTATCTGCGCCGCGCTCGCGCCGGCGCGGAGCCCACGGTCGCCTAGGGCGGCGGCGCCTGCGCCCTACAGCTTGTGCGCGTGCAGCACTACGTGCCGCACCTTGAAGGAGCGGTCGCGCGGCCGCAGGGTGAACGTGCCGTACTCCTCGACGCGGTCGAACCCCGCCGACCAGAGCATCCGCTTCCAGGTCTTCTTCGACGGCTGCCAGAAGACGATGTCGCTGTCGCGGTCGACGCGGTAGCGGGAGACCGGGAACGGCAGCAGCGAGGAGGCCCTGTCGTACTCCTCGGCCGAGACGAACGTGCCCGTGCAGAGCCCGGCGATGCGCTCGAGCGCGAGGAACTGGTCGCGGAGGTGGATCAGCACCGAGCCGCAGAAGACGAAGTCGAAGGTGCCGAGTTCCTCGGGCGTCGCGTCGTAGATCGAGAGGTTCACGCGCTCGACCTTGGAGTCGAGCGCCTCGTGGGCGAGCCGGAAGCCGGCGCCGCGCGGCTCGCTCGAGAACTCCTTGGGCCGTCGGCGCGGCGGCCAGTCGAGGTCGCGCTCGTCGTCCAAGTCCAGCGCGACGACCTCGGCGCCCCGGCGCTCCATCTCGAAGGCCCACCACCCGTCCCAGGTGCCGATGTCGAGCGCGCGCATGCCGTCCATCCGCTCCGGCAGCCCGTAGTGATGGACGTACTCGCGCAGGTCGAACCAGCCCGGCGTGAGCCGGCCCGGCTCGAGCTCGATGGCGTGGTACCAGCGCAGCTGGTCCACGCGCTCCCAAAGTTGGTCCGTGGGAATCTCCCCCTTAGTACCAGCGACCATGGCCGGAGATTAGATGCGCACGGGCGCCGGGGTAGCAGTTCCCCCGAAACGCCGAGCGTGGAACGCGCTCGCTGTGCGTGATCTAGGCTCGGCGGTTCGATGGCCCCCAGGGTCTCAGTAGTCATCCCGACGCACGCGCGCGAGACGCGCCTCGCCTTCGGGCTCGAGGCGCTCGCCGCGCAGACCCTCGACCCGGATGAGTTCGAGGTGATCGTCGTGCGCCCGCATGAGGCCGAGGGGCCGTTCGCGACCCCGCCCGACGGCCTCGACGTCCGCGAGCTGAGGGCGCCGCGCGGCCCCGGCAGCCAGCGCAACGCCGGCTGGCGCGCCGCGAGCGGCGAGTGGATCGCCTTCGTCGACGACGACTGCCGGGTGACGCCGGGGTGGCTCTGGGCGCTGCTCGCCGCAGCCGAGCGCGAGGAGGGGGAGGTGATCGTGCAGGGCCGCACCGAGCCCGATCCCGACGAGGCGCATCTGCTCTTCGGAATGGCCCGGACGATCCGGATCACCGCCCCCAGCGGCCTTTACGAGACCTGCAACCTGCTCGTGCGCAGGGAGCTGCTGGAGCGACTCGCCGGCTTCGACGAGAAGTTCGACCGCTACGGCTGGGGCGAGGACACCGACCTCGGCCTGCGGGCGGAGGAGCTCGGCGCGCGCCTCGCCTGGGCGGACGACGCGCTCGCCTGGCACGCGGTCTACCCGAACCCGCTGCCGCACGCGCTGCGCGACGCGCGCCGTCGCCGCGGCTTCGCGCGCCTGATCGGCCGCCATCCGCGTCTGCGCGAGCGGATGCCGCTCGGCCTGTTCGTGAGCCGCAAGCACGCGGGCGTCGCGGCGCTCGCGCTCGGGGCGGCCTGCGCCGCCCTCGGCGGACGCAGGGCGCGCCCGGTCGCGGTCGCCGCGGCGCTGCCGTATGCGGCCGAGATCGCGGCCGGCTTCGCCCGCCAGCGTGCGCTCAGCCCGCGCGCGCTCGCCAGGCTCGCCCTGCACTTGCCCGCGCGGCTCACGGCCGACGCGACCGAGACCGCAGCGACCGTACGCGGCGCGATCGAGGAACGCACGCCGGTGATCTGATGCGGATCGCGCTCGTCCACCCGACCTATTGGCCGGAGGTCCGCCGCGGCTCCGAGCGGGTCATCCACGACCTGGGCGTGGCGCTGGCAGAGCGCGGGCACGACGTGACCGTGCTCACGACCCACGACGGCCCCTCGAGCTTGGCCATCGAGGACGGCATGCGCGTCCTGCGGGCCCGCCGCCCGCCCCAGCCCCCGGGCCTCGCCGCGTACGAGTACCACCTGACGAGCGCGCCAGCCGCCTACTGGCGGCTGCGCAGGGGGGCGTTCGACGTTGCCCACTGCTTCTTCCCGACCGACGCGTGGGCGGCCCTGCGCGCGCGCGAGCGGGGTGGCCCGCCGGTCGTCGCCACGAACCACGGCGTGCCGACCCGCGAGTACCTCGTCGCCCGCCGCTACCGGCTCGACATGCAGTTGCGGATCGCTCGCGAGGCCGACGAGTGCACGGTGCTGAGCGAGGCCGCGGCCCGCCCGTACCGCCGCTACCTGCTGCGCGACCCGGTGATCCTCCCGGGCGGCGTCCTCGCCGCCGAGTTCGAGAGCGACGCCGAGCGCGCCGCGGCGCCGACCTTCTTTTGCGCCTCGGCGCTCGGCGATCCCCGCAAGCGCGCGGGCCTGCTCTTCGCCGCCTTCGAGCGCGTCCGCGCGGTGCGGCCGGATGCGCGCCTCGTCGTCGCCCGCTCGCGCGACCCCTTCATGAGCGCCGAGCCGCCCGCGTTGCCCGAGGCAGCGAAGTGGATCGACGTCGAGGGGCCGGGCGCGCTCGCGCGCGCCTACGCGTCCGCCTGGGCGACCGTGAACGCGGCGCCCGGCGAGGCGTTCGGGCTCGTGCTGGTCGAGTCGCTCGCCGCGGGCACGCCGGTCGTCGGCGACAGCTCCGGGGCGACGCCGGAGATCCTCGGCGGTGAGCCCGTGGGAGCGACGTTCGCCCCCGACGACGAGGCCGATCTGGCCCGCGCCATGCTCGCCGCGCTCGAGCTCGCCGAGCGCCCGGAGACGCGCGCCGCCTGCAAGGCGCGCGCCCAGGAGTACGACTGGGCCCGGCTCGCGGAGCGCTACGAGGCGGTGTACGAGCGGGTAGTGGCTCGCGCTCGCTAGACCGCATTTAGACTCGCCGCCGCCTTGACCTTCGCGGAGTACTTGGGCGGGGTGGCGTACCTGGGCGTCGTGCTCGCCGCGGCGGCCGTCTCGGCCTGGGCGGTTCTGCTCGCGGCCGGCCGGCTGCGCCCGAACGCGCCCGGCGCGCTCGCCTTCGGCCTGCTCGCCGCCCTCGTCATCTTCGCCGCGCACCTGATCCCGGGGGCGCTCGGCGTCCTGGAGCGCGAGGCCGCGGCGCTCACGGCCGCCGGGATCGCCGTCGCGGTGACGCTCGCGCTGCCGCGCATCCGCGCGGCGCTCGCCGACCCCGGCGCCGAGGACTTCCCCGAGGCGCCGTCGGCGGGCCGCTGGTCGGGCCGGATCGCGATCGCCGCCTTCGCGATGGCCGCCGGCTACATGCTCGCCAGCCTGCTCGCGCACGCCGACGAGAGCCTGCTCCAGGTCGACGTCGTCAGCTTCCACCTCTCCAACGTCGCCGCCTGGATCCAGGAGGGCTCGCTCTGGGGCGTCGACGACTGGATCCCGAACCGCGCGCCGGGCAACTACCCGCAGACCGGCGACGTCTTCTTCCTGGCGGCGATGCTCCCCTTCGAGAGCGACTTCCTCGCCCGCTGGGTGATGTACCCGTTCGTCGCGCTCGCCTTCCTCGCCG
The DNA here is from genome assembly GCA_036564135.1 of Solirubrobacterales bacterium. Taxonomy (GTDB): domain Bacteria; phylum Actinomycetota; class Thermoleophilia; order Solirubrobacterales; family 70-9; genus RSA11. The sequence continues at coordinate 18,165 of DATCLC010000119.1, read as the reverse complement.
TGTACGCGGGCGCCCGCGAGCTCGCCGTCCCGCGCGCCACCGCGGTGATCGTGGCGTCGGCGGTGCTGGCGATCCCGGCCGTCGGCTACAGCGGCTCACAGGGCCTCGCCGACCCGGCGATGCTCGGCACGTTCGCGCCCGGCGCCTACTTCCTTTTGCGCCACTGGCGGACGGGCGCCCGGCTCGACCTGATCCTCGCGGGCGTCGGGCTCGGGCTCTCGTTCGGCACGCGCTGGTACGCGGTCTTCGCAGTGCTCGCAGTGCTCGCGGTCTGGCTCGCCGCGGCCCTGATCGTCCGCCGGCCCGGCGCCGCGCGCCATGGCGCGGCGCTCGCCGGGCTCGTCGCCGCGTGCGGCGGCTTCTGGCTATTGCGCAACTGGGTGCAGTCGGGCAACCCGGTCTTCCCAGTGCGGGTCGCCCCGCTCGGGATCACGATCTTCGACGCGCCGCCCGATCGCTTCCGCGAGCTCCAGGGGTACTCGCTGGCCGACTACGCCAACCGGCCCGGGATCCTCCGCGACTTCCTCTGGCCGACCTTTATCCGCTTCATGGGCCTGGCCTCGGTCGCGCTCTGGGGCCTGCTCGCCTTCGCCGGGCTGCGCTCGTTCCGCGACCTCGGCCTGCACCTGCGCGAGCGGGCCGGCTGGCCGCGCGGGCACGGACGCCCGCTGGCGATGGCGGTCGCGGCGCTGCTCATCGTGATCGCCTACGTATTCACGCCCTACACCGCCTCAGGCGTCAAGGACGCGCCGACCGAGGGCTGGGTGAACGCGCGCTACGTGATCCCCGCACTGATCGTGGGCGCCCCGGCGATCGCCTGGTCGCTCACCCGGATCGGGCGGGCGCGCCTCGCCGTCGAGACGTTCCTGCTCGTGGCGATCGCGGAGAGCGTCCTGCGCTCCCTGGCCCTGCCGCTCGGCGCGGTGAGCAGGGCGTGGCTGCTGCTCGTCGGCGTCGGCCTGCTCGCCGCCGGCGCGATGCTCGCGCGCGGCGTGCGGATCCGGATCGGCCGCCGCGCCGCCGTGGCGGGCGCCGTCGGGGCGCTGCTCGCCGCCGTGGTGCTCGGCGCGGCGCTGGAGCGCCGCTACGCCGAGCGCCGCTACGCGGACCTGAACAGGCCGATCGAGATGGTCAACCGCGGGCGCATCGCGGAGGGCGCGCGGATCGGGATCGTAGGCGACGGCTTCGGCAACTACCCGCTGTTCGGGCCGCGGCTGCGCAACGAGGTCGTCTACGTCGGCCCGCGCGTGCGCGAGATGCTCACCAGCTACAGCGAACCGCCCGAGTTCCGGGAGGCGATCAACGGGGGCCGCTTCGACTACGTCGTGGTCCAGAACATCGACACGGTCGACGACGGCCTGCCGGAGCGGCAGGAGCAGTGGCTGAAGTCGATGGGGTGGCGGCTGGTGGCGAAGGGGCCGCACCCCAACCTCGGGTTCGCGGGGATCGAGATGCGCCTGTACGAGCCGGGCCCCGCGGTGGGCGGAGAGGGGAGCGCCAGCTGATGCCGGCAGGGGACTTCTTCGCGGGCGCCGTGCTGTTCGCCGCAATGCTGGCGGCCGCCTTGGGGGGCAGTTGGCTGCTGCTTCGGCGCCGCCTGCCGTGGCTCCGGGGTGCCGAGGCGGCGACGGCGTTTGCGCTGATCGCCGTCCTGGGCGTGCTGGCGATCCACCTCGCGCCGGCGGTGCTCGGGGTCCTCGGCCGCGGCTCGGTGCTGGTCGCGGCGGCCCTGTGGCTCGCGCTGTGCTGGCGCGCGCCCCGCACGCGCGCGGAGCCGCCGCCGCTGCCGCGCGCCGAGCCGCGCGATCCCTACGCGCGGTATGGGCGGCCGCTGGCGTGGGTGGGGGCGGGGCTCACAGGGCTCTTCTTCCTCGCCTTCGTCGCGAACCAGATCGTCGTGCCGGTCGGCTCGATCGACTTCGGCACGTTCCACCTGCCGAACGTGATCCGCTGGATGCAGAGCGGCTCGATCTGGCAGGTCGACAACTTCCTGCCGGCGGTGGCGCCCGGCAACTACCCGAACAACGGAGACGTCCTGCTCCTCGCCTTCGTGCTCCCGTGGCACAACGACTTCCTCGCGCACGGTGCGATGTGGGCCGCGTACGCGCTCACGGGCCTCGCCATGTTCGCGCTCGCCCGCAGGCTCGGTGCGAGCCTGCCGGTCGCGCTGATGGCCGCCTGCCTGTTGCTGGCGATCCCCGCGGTCGCCGTGTCGGCGATGCGCCAGTCGCTCACCGACTCGCTCATGCTCTTCGGGTTCGCGGCCGGGCTCCTGTTCCTCGTCCGGCACCACCGCAGCGGGGCGACCGCGGAGCTAGTGCTCGCGGGGCTCGCGCTCGGGCTCTCGTTCGGCACGAAGTGGTACGGCGTCTCATCGGTCGCGATCGTGGTCGCGGTCTGGGCGCTGGCGCGGCTGCTCGCCGGCCGCGGGCTCGGCACCGTGCTGCGCCAGGGGGCGGCGCTCGTCGGCCTGATCGCGCTCGCCGGCGGCGTCTGGCTACTGCGCAACTGGATCGAGTCGGGCAACCCCGTCTTCCCGGTGCGGGTGGCGCCCTTCGGCGTCGAGATCTTCGCCGCGCCGCCCGACGTGACGCGCGAGCAGTTCGGCTTCACGATCGCCGACTACCTCACCGACGCGACGGCCTGGCGCGAGTTCATCCTCCCGCAGCTGCGCAGCTTCCTGGCGGCGCCGGCCGGCCTGGCCCTGGTCGGCGGGCTAGCGGCGCTCGCCGTCGCCGTGGTCCGGCGGGGAGCCCGCGGGCGCGGGGTCGCGCTCGCGCTCGCGGCCTGCTGCGCGCTGCTCCTCGCGGCGTACACGATCACGCCCTACACCGCGGGCGGCCCGGAGGGGATGCCGATCCTCGTCGGCGCGGACTCGCGCTACGCGGTGCCGGCGATCGTCGTCGCGCTCGCGCTCGCCGCGTGGGGCGCCGGGCGCGTGCGCTGGGGCGGGCTCGCGTTCACGGGGATCGGGCTGCTGGCCTTGCTGCACGGCATCGGGAAGTCCGGGGGAGGGGAGCTCAACCCGGTCCCCGTCGGGCGCTGGGACTTCGCGTTCGCGATCGCGTTCGTGATCGGCGTCGCCGGCCTCGCCTGGGCGTTCGAGCCATGGGCCCGGCGGCTGTGGCGCAGCTCGCTGCGCGTGCCCGGGACGGCGCTCGGGCTCGCCGCCGTGTTCGCGGTCGTCGCCGTGGTCGGCAACGAGGTGCAGGCGCGCTTCAACCGCGACCGGTACGTGGGCGGCGACGCGGTGATCGACGCGGTCATCGAGCGCGCGCCGGCGGGCGCGCGGATCGGCCTCGCGGGCGCCTGGAACGACGCGGGCCTCTCGCCGGTGCTGCCCTCGTTCGGGCCGCGCTTTGAGAACGAGGTCGAGTACGTCGGGCCGCTGGTCGAGGAGATGCAGCAGCGCTACGAAGAGCGCGCGGGCTTCGTCGCCGCCCTCGAGCGCGGCGACTACGACCTGCTGATCGTGGGCCGCGGGCGGCCGGAGCTGCCGCCGATCCGGGAGGGTGACTGGGCGGAATCGGCCGGTTGGGAGCCGGTGGCCGAGAGCGAGCGGTTCGAGCTCTACGCCGCGCCGTAGCGCGCGATCATCACCATCCGGTCGCGGAAGTCCGGCGTCCACATCCGGTCCGCGACGCCGAGCCGCTCGGCGATCGCGATCAGCGCCTTGGAGACGGCGGGGAGATAGCCGCCGCCCTTGTCGAGGTAGTACCGCACGGTGAATGACTTGGGGTCGGTCGCCACGAATAGCGGCTCGTAGCCGTGGCGGCGGAGCATCGTCGCCGCGCTCTGGCGCGTGAAGTAGTGGATGTGCGTGGGGATCACCGACCACCAGCGCGGCCCGAGCAGGCGCGCGACCCGCGAGCCGGCGTCGGGCAGCTCGAGCGCGATCAGCCCGCCTGGGCGCAGCAGCTCCCCGATCCGGTCGAGGGCGGCGTTGGCGCGCGTCAGGTGCTCGAGCACGTCGCCCATCACGACCACGTCGAAGTGCCCGATGGGCAGGTCGGCGGTGAAGAGCTCCTCGGTGCGCACGTCGAGGCCGAGCCGCTCGCGCGCGTAGCTCGACGCGAACGTGCTCGGCTCGATGCCCACGCACTCCCGCCAGCCACGGTCGCGGGCCTCGGCCAGCAGGAACCCGACCCAGCAGCCCACGTCGAGGATCCGGCCGCGCTCGGGCGCGTAGCGCTCGATCCGCTCGAGCACGCTGCGGAAGCTGTAGCGCTGCCCGGCCTCCTCCTCGACGTAGTCGTCCGAGGCGGCCTCGGCGTAGGCGGCCTCGAGCTCCGCGTCCGAGGGGAAGCGGTCGAGCTGCATGTGCGAGCAGGCGTCGCAGCGGACGATGTTGCCGAGCGCGGTCCCGAACTGCTTGGTGGTCGGGATCAGGCCCTCCTCGCCCATCTCGCCGGCCACCTGCATGTGGGGGATGAGCCGGTCGGAGCCGCAGGCGGCGCAGATCTCGTCGGAGTCGACCGCGAGCGGGGTCGTCGGGATCTCTTCGGAGTGGCTCTTAGCCATGCTCCACCCCGGCGGGCTGCGGCTCGCGCTGCTCGTGGCTCTCGGTCGCCGCGGGCGCGCGGCTCGTGCCGTGGCCGATCGCCCGGTGCGTCTGCGGGTCGAAGTCGGCGAGTCCCGGGTACGGGCCGTCGACGTTGCGGCGCTCGCCCACGACGTACAGGGGGCGGCGCTTGACCTCGTCGTAGATGCGGCTGATGTACTCGCCGATGATCCCGAGCGTGATCAGCTGGATCCCCCCGAGGAACAGGATCGCGAACAACACGGTGCTGAGGCCCTCGACGTAGAGGTTGAAGAGCCGGCTGATCAGCACGTACGGGATTCCCAAGAACGCGAGGAAGGAGACGATGAAGCCGACGACCGTCGCGATCTGCAGGGGCACGTGCGAGAACGACGAGATCGCGTCGAGCGAGATCTTGAGCAGCGTGCGCCAGCGATAGCGGGTCTCGCCCGCGTAGCGCGGGTCGCGGTCGTACTCGACCGAGCTCTGCGTGAAGCCCACCCACACGGTCATCCCCCGCATGAAGCGGCTGCGCTCGCGCATCCGCAGCAGGGCGTCGACGGCGCGGCGGTCGAGCAGCCGGTAGTCGCCCGCGTTCGTCGGGATGTCGAGCTCGGCCAGGCGCGTGAACAGGCTCGAGAACCAGCGCGCGGTGAGCAGCTTCACGCGGCTCTCTCCGAGGCGCTCGCGGCGCACCGCGTAGACGACGTCCGAGCCCTCCCGCCAGCGGTCGAGCATCTCGTGGATGAGCTCGGGCGGGTCCTGGAGGTCGGCGTCGATCGTCACGACGACATCGCCTTTGCAATGGTCGAGCCCGGCGACCACCGCCGGCTGGTAGCCGAAGTTTCGGGCCAGGTGAACGACCTTGACGCGCTCGTCGCGGGCGGCGAGCTCGTCGAGGAGCCGCGGGGTGGAGTCGGTCGAGCCGTCGTTGACGAGCACGAGCTCCCACTCGTAGTCGGCGAGGGCGTCGCGGACGCGCGCGTAGAACGTCTCGATGATGTCCTCCTCGTTGAGGACGGGCGCCGTGACGCTGATCAGCTCGGGTGTCCGCGGGGAGCTCATGCCGTCGCCGGGACGCCGACGCCCTGCTTGACTGCGATCCGGCCCGTGTAGTCGATGCGGCTGAGCAGGACCCGCTGGCCGGTCTCGGCGAAGTACTCGTCGACCGCGCGCCGGGCGCCCTCGTAGTGCCCGTAGTCGTCGACGATCAGCACACCACCCTCGGCGAGGCGGGGGTAGAGGGTCTCGAGCTCGTGCTTGGTGGACGAGTACCAGTCGGTGTCGAGGCGCAGGATCGCGAGCTTCTCCGGGGCCTCGGCGGGGAGCGTGTCCTCGACCATGCCCTTCACGCAATGGATGCGCTCGCGCGGGTAGCCCGTGCTCTCCACGTTTGCCTGCACGCGCTCGACGGGGACGCCGGCCCACTCCGTGCCGGTCTGCTTGTGGCGCCGCCAGCGGCGGTGCAGGGAGTACCCGTCGTACGCCGAGCTCACGTCCTTCTCGCCGGGCTCGGGCATGCCGGTGAACGTGTCGAAGAGGTAGAGGTCGCGGCTGGTGTCGCCGAGGCGCTGCAGCGTGAGCGCGGCCGCCATCACGCTGCCGCCCTTCCACACGCCGCACTCGACGAAATCGCCCTCGATGCCGTTGCGGACGACGTACTCGACGGCGTCGCAGAGCGCCGCGATGCGCGCGGCGCTCGTCAGCGTGTAGCGCCGCACGCGCTTGATGGTCGCGCGCAGCTCGTCGTCGTAGTGCGCGGGCACCGGCGTGCCGAGCAGGTAGCTGGCGCGCCACTTCCACCCAGCGAGAAGGCGACGCGCGTCACGGCTGAAATCGGCGAAGGAAGTCATATCGGCGTCCCAGCCGGGCGTTCGACGGACCCCGGCACCCCGTCCCCCCGGCGCCGGCCATCCGGGCCGGTGGCGCCGCGAATGTACCACGGGCATCCGGGCCGATTCGCCGGTTCCCCTGGGCCCCTCAGCTCGCCTGCAACACGACGAAGCGGTCGCTCTCGGCGACCCGCTCGAACCCCGCGCTGCGCGCCCAGCGCTCCTCGCGCGGCGCCTCCAGGGGCCGCAGCGATCCTGTGCGCTCGGGGTCCTCGCTGAAGGGGCGGGCGCGGCCGACGACGAGTACCTCGAAGCCCTCGCGCTCAAGCGCCTCGACGAACGGCTCGCGGTCCTCGTAAGTGCGCAGCAGCCCGTCGATCTTGGGCCCGACGTAGTCGACGTCGTTCTGCAGCCGGGTGCCGAAGGCCGGGTAGATGGGCGCGACGCCCTGGTCGGTCCAGGCGCCGGTCACCCCGACCCGCGCACCGTCCTCGGTGTTCGCGATCACCCAGTCGAGAGCCGGGTCGCGGCCGACGTAGCGGGTCTCGTTGTAGGTGCGCTGGATGGTCTCGCCGAGCACGGCGAGCCCGACCGCGGCGAGCGCGGCGAGCGCCGCCCAGCCCACGGGTCCGGGGCGGGGCAGCGCGCGGCCCCCCGTCCCGTCCCGGCGCGCGCGGAGGCGGCGCGCGGCCCGGCCGATCGCGAGCGCGAGGGCGGCGAGCACGAACGCGCCGTAGGTGGTCGAGCGCGGCACGGTGAAGCCCACGCGCAGCGCGTCGAAGTAGGCGAGGAAGGCGAGCACGGTGAAGCCGAGCCGCAGCCTGGGGCCGAGGCGGGGCGCGAGCCAGGCGGCCGCCGCGACGGCGACGATCATGCCGGGCACCCCGTAGCGGACGTTGGCGGCGGTGGCGATCGGCTCCCCGGGCGGCCCCGCGGCGGAGTAGGGGGTGAGCACGTAGGAGACGGAGAGCGCGAGGACGGCGACGACGGCCGCCGCGGCGAGTCCGTCGGAGTCGTCGTCCGCGCCCCACAGGCGCCGGCGCACAAGCAGGAGGATGACGGCGACGACGGCGAGCCCGAGCACGATGACCGGCACGCCGGTGGCGACGCGGAACTGGCGGCGTAGCTCGCCGACCCACTCGCCGGGGTCGTCGAAGTAGTCCACTAGCCGGCCGCCGATCAGCGGGCGCAGCGGGTCGGGTGGCGCGTCGAAGATCGTCACGCCCGCAACCTCCACGGCCACCGGGAAGGCCGGGTTGCCGGTCTCGACCGCGTTGCGCACGACCCAGATCCCGCCGAAGAGCGCGATCAACCCGACGACGACGAGCGCCTGGCGGAGCACGGCGCGCCAGCCATCCCGGGCGAGGAGGCGCGCCCCCGCCCAGACGGCGAGCAGGATCGGGACCGCGGTGAACCCGTAGAGCTTCGTCCCGAAGGCGATGCCGAGGGCGACGCCGGCCAGGACGAGGTCCCCGGCATCGCCGGTGCGCCGATGGCGCAGGAGGAACGCGAGGCCGGCCGCGAAGCCGAAGTAGAGCACCGGGTCGAGCAGGGCCGAGCGCAGCGCAGGCTCGACCAGCACGGGCACCGCGGCGACCATCAGGCCGAGCAGGGTCGCGAGGGCGTGCGGGGCGCGGACCTCGCGCGCGACGACGTAGAGCGCGAGCGCGGTGAGCGGGACGAACGGGTAGATCGCGTAGTGCGCGAGGAAGTCGTTGTCCCAGGGCAGGGCGCTCGCCGCGAAGAGCATCGAGCCGTTGCCCGGGGAGGCGCCGTAGAAGAAGCTCGGGATCCAGTCGCCGAGCACCCAGAGCGAGCCGTCCTGGATCCAGCGCGCCGCGATGGGCAGGTACGCGCTGGCCGCGTCGAATCCGATCGGCTCGGCGTAGAGCTGCGCGAGCCCGACCAGGACGATCCAGATGCCGAACGCCCAGGTGGCGTAGCGCGCGAGCAGGCGCGCGAGGCGGTGCTCCTCGGCGGCGGGCTCGGGGAGGGGGACGGGGGCGCCCTCCGCGCGCGGCAGTCGCCAGGCCGCGAGCGCGAGCAGGACCGCGAGCGCGGCGGCGGCCTCACGCGAGAGCACGCCGAGGGCGGCGGGCAGGACGTGGGCGGCGAGCAGCGCCGCGGTCGCGACCACGGCGAGCGCGAGCGCGCGGGTCGCGCCGACGAGCCGCGGCAGGCGCGCGCGCACGATCAGCCACGTGGCGGCGGCGATGCCGCCGTAGGTGATCACGAAGAAGGCGACGCCCGCGTAGTAGTCGCTCGCCGGCACCTCGTCCCTAAACCCCTAACCCGTGTCCGCCGTACCCCGCGCCCCCGGGGCGGGCGCTACTTCTTGACGCCCACTCCGAGCACGTCGTTGCCCAGAAACAGCCGGATGGGCCGCAGGGCGGCGATGCGCTTGCCGAACGAGACGAGCGGGCTCTCGAAGCCCTGGAGCAGGTGGAAGCGACCGCCGCGCAGGACGTCGGGGTCGATCCATACGTAGGGGTCCTCGAAGCCCGCCTCGCGCAGGTTGCGCCGCAGGGTGAAGACGCTCTGCTCGTTCACGTGGTAGTCCTCGGCGACCTCGAACCAGTAGTCGACGCGGTCGGCGATCTCGCCGTGGCCGGTGAGGCGCACGACCGGCCGGATCGCGGGCCAGCCGTACTTCATGAAGAGCAGGTTGGGGGCGGTGTGGACCAGCAAGAAACCTCCCGGCTTCAGCACCCGGTGGAATTCGCGCAGCGCGGGCACGGTCTGCGGCGGGTCGAGGTGCTCGATCACATCGGAGAACTGGACCCGGTCGAAGGTGTTGTCGGGCCAGGGCAGATCGGTGACGCTGCCAACCCGGATGTCGGCGTCGGGGAAGTCGGCGAGCAGCTCCTTGGTGAGCTCGACGGCGTCGGGCGAATAGTCCAGGCCGCAGATCTGCGCGCCCGCCTTGGCGAGCGCCAGGGCGGTCTCGCCGCGGCCGCAGCCGGCGTCCAGGATCTTCATCCCCGGCTTGGGGCCGAGGATGCGCACCTGCTTCGCCTTGTTGTAGGAGACCTCGCCCCGCTGCGCCTCCTCGAAGCCCTCGCAGATCTCCGAGAGGAAGTAGTCGCGGTCGTAGACGTCGGGCGGGATCGATTGCTGCTCCATGGGCGGTGACATTAGACGTCGGCGGCGAGCCGGGCGCCAGGTGGCGCGGGGCCGGAAAGGCGCTGTTAGCGTTCGCCCGCGATGAGGGTTGCAGTGTTGGGAGCGGGGCAGGCGGGCCTGGTCGCGGCCTACCGTCTGACGAAGCTCGGCCATGAGGCCGACGTGTACGAGCGTTGGCCGGGCCTCGGTGGGCAGGCCGCGACGATCGACATCGGCGACGGCTATCTGGTGGAGCGCTACTACCACCACCTGTTCACGTCCGACAAGGACATGGCCGACCTCTGCGCCGAGATCGGCGTGGAGCTCGAGACCTGGCCGTCGTCGGTCTCGATCTTCCGCAACGGCGAGCTGCACCCGTTCACGACGCCGCTCGACCTTCTGCGCTTCAAGCCGATGTCGCCGCTGGGGCGGATCCGGATGGGCGTGGGCGCGCTGTACCTGCAGAAGTTCGCCAACGACGTCACGCCGTACGAGTCGATGACGATCCGCCAGTGGGTCGAGAAGGTGATGGGCAAGCAGGCGTGGGAGCACGTCTGGGGCCCGCTGCTCTACGGCAAGTTCCGCGACCAGGCCGATGACATCTCGATGTCGTGGCTGTGGGCGAAGCTGCGCAACCGCCGCCAGGTGACCGGCGAGGAGGCCAAGGAGGAGCGGCTCGTCTACCCGAAGGGGAGCTTCGAGTCGATCTTCGTCCGGCTGCGCGACCTGATCGAGCAGCAGGGCGGCCGGGTGATGATCGACCGGCCGGCCAAGCAGGTGAGCCGCGACGCCGACGGGAAGTTCTGGGTGACGCCGGCCGGGCCGGACTCGTTCCGCCGCGGTCACGACCCGCGGAACTTCGAGGCCGCGGGCGACCCCGAGCGCTACGACGCGGTGATCGCGGCGCTGCCTTCGGACATCTTCGAGCAGCTGCTCAGCCCCGAGCTCGCGGCCGAGGTGGGCGAGGAGTACCTGGGGCGCACGCGGAGCATCGAGTACTTTGCGGCGCTCTGCCTGCTCTGCGTGCTGGATCGGCAGTTCCATCCCTTCTACTGGACCAACGTGGCCGACACCGACCTCGGCTTCATCGGGCTGATCGAGCACACGAACCTGGTCCCGCCGGAGAACTACGGCGGCCGCCACATCCTCTACGTCGCGAACTACCTGCCGCGCGACCACGAGCTGCTCAAGCTCGGCATGGACGAGCTCATCGACTTCTACGAGCCCGGGTTGCGCAAGGTGAACCCGGCGTTCCAGCGGAGCTGGATCCAGCAGAGCTGGATGTTCCGCGAGCCCGCGGGGCAGCCGGTCGTGCTGCCGAACTACCGCGAGCGGATGCCCGCGTACCAGACGGGCGTGCCGGGGCTCATGCTCGCCAACACCACCCAGGTCTACCCGGACGACCGCGGCACGAACTACGCGGTTCGTGAGGCCGAGGAGGTCGTGGCCACGCTCCTGCGCGAGCAGGGGCTCACCGCGCCGCCGGTGCCCGAGCGGTTCGGCGTCCCGGTTCCCGCCTGAGCGTGCTGCCCGCGATGCGGGACGGTGCGCCGCGCTGCGATCACCCGCCGGCGTGCTCGCCCCGGCGCTGCACCACCTTCGCGGGGATACCGGCGATGATCGACCCGGCCTCGTAGTCGCCGCCGCGCACGACCGCGTTCGCGGCGACCAGGCAGTTGCGGCCGATCCGCGCCCCCCGCAGGATCACCGCGCCCGCCGCGACGAACGTGTTGCGGTCGATCTTGGTCGGCTCGATGTGGAGGGGCTGGTCGCGGAAGTAGGTGTCGCTCCCGTCGAAGCCGTGGTCGGAATCGAGGACGGTCACGCGCTCGGCGAGTCCCACGTAGTCGGCGAACTCGATGCGCTCGGTGCAATGGATCGCCGAGTTCTGGGCGATCGGCACGTCGTCCCCGATCAAAAGCTCGCCGTCGGACTTGAGCCAGACGCCGTCGCGCACGTTGCAGCGCGCACCGAGCTTGATCCGCCCGCCGCGGAGGATCAGCCGCACGCCGTCCATGATCAGCGACTCGTCGCCGATCTCGAGGGTGTTGTCGTCGCGCGCGGAGAGCTCGAGGGCGAGATGGCGCCCAATGTGCACGCCGCGGCCGATACGCAGCGTGAACGTGCCGCCGCCCTCGCCCAGCGGGTACGCCTTGATCGCCGGGCGCCCCTCGAGGACGGCGCCCTGCGGCGCGTCCACGCGCAGCTTCCCGCCGGCGGCGCGCAGCCGGAGGCGCAGCTCAAGCACCCAGAGCTCGAACCGAAGCCGGCGCAGGAGGGCGAGCGTCTTCCGTGCGGCGCTCAGCATGGAGGCGCGAATCGTAGATGCCCGGCCACCGGCGCGAGCGGGTGCGACGCGGCGTGCATGCGCCGCGGCCCGGAGGCGCGGGCCGCAACCGCGAACCCGCGCCGCCCCGCCACCGAGAGACCACCCACGCCGCGGAACCCGCAAACTGCGGGACTCACCGACACCGCCAAGCCCGCCCGCGGGTTGGCAAGCGCCGGAATCGGGAACGAGTGTACGGCTGACCCAGATGGCGACAAACCGCATCAGGGCGCGAAAAATGCGTCACACGGCGCTGTTATGTTGGCCCGAATCCCTAAGACGAGACAGGAGGATTCGTAGTGACCAAGGCTGAGTTCGTCGAGCAGATCGCCGGCAGCTTCGACTCGAAGAAGGCCGCCGCCGATGCTGTCGACGCTGTACTCGACGGCATCGCCGAAACGCTGGCCAAGGGCGGTGAGGTCAACTTCACCGGCTTCGGCAAGTTCTCCGTCGCCGAGCGTGGGCCGCGCCAGGGCGTGAACCCGCGCACGGGCGAGCGGATCACGATCGCGGGTGGGCGCGTGCCCAAGTTCTCCGCGGGCGCCGCGCTCAAGGCCAAGGTCAAGGGCTGAGCGTCCGAACCTTCGCGGACCGGCTTGCGGCGCTCGTAGAGGAGCGCCGCAGCCAGGTCTGCGTGGGGCTTGACCCCGACCCCGCCGTAGCGGGGGAGGCGTTCCCCGACGCGCCCGGCGCCACGCCTGCCGAGCGCGCGGGAGCCGCCGTCGCCGCGTGGTGCGAGCGCGTGCTCGCCGCCGCCGCACCGGCGTGCGTCGCGGCCAAGCTCCAGCTCGCCTGTTTCGAGCGCCTGGGCGCCCCGGGTTGGGCCGCCCTCGAGCGCGTCGCCAACGCGGCGCGCGAGCACGGCCTGCTCGTGATCGCCGACGGCAAGCGGGGCGACGTGCCCGTCAGCGCGCGCGCCTACGCGCAGGGCCTGTTCGGCTCGACGCCTACCCCGTGGGGTGACGTCCCGGGCCTCGGCGCCGACGCGGCGACCCTCAACCCGATCCTCGGCGCGGACGCCCTCGGGCCCTTGATCGACGCGGCCGCCGACGCGAACGCAGGGGTCTTCGTCCTCGTGCGCACCTCGAACCCCGGTGCCGCCGACATCTTCGACCTGCCGGCTCCCGACGTGCCCCTGCACGAGCGCGTCGCCCGCCTGGTCGCCGAGCACGCCGACGCGTTGGCGGGCGAGTCGGGCCTCTCCGGCATGGGTGCCGTGGTCGGTGCCACCGAGCCCCGGCACATCGCGCGCCTGCGCGAGCTGATGCCGCGTTCCGTCTTCCTCCTGCCGGGCGTGGGCGCCCAGGGCGGGAGCGCGGCCGAGCTCGCCGACGCGTTCGGCGCGGGCCGGGCGAGCGCGATCGTCACGGCCTCCCGCTCCGTGGCCGGCGCCGACAACCCCCGCGCGGCGGCCGAGCGCCTGCGCGAGGAGGTCTGGGAAGCCGCTTGCCGCGGCGCCCCAGCGGGTTAGAACGCCGATGGCGGCGGGGTACCATCGGGCTGGTTCCACTCAGGGGACTACCCATGGCGGCGACGACAGCGAGACAATCGGGAGGGGGGTCACGGCTTACGGCGCGGATCCTCGTTCCGCTCGCCTTGGTCGCGTGCGCGGGCGCGGTGGTCGCGCTCGTCGCCGACACGCTCAGCGCCTCGGACGAACCCGCGCAGGAGCAGCAGCGGCAGGCGGGCGCGCGCGGCAACGGCGGCGGGGGTCAAAAGGACGCGTCGTCGAAGGCCAAGGAGAAGCCCGAGGAGTACGTGGTGGAGCCCGGCGACACGCTCAGCGGGATCGCGGAGAAGACCGGCGTCCCGATCGAGCGGATCATGCGCCGCAACCCCGACCTCGACCCGCGCGTCCTGAACGCCGGGCAGGTCATCAAGCTGCGCTGAGCGACCGGCGGCCGACCCGATCGCGCGCCTGCCTGCCCGCCGCGTTGGCGGCGCTCGTCGCGCTCGCCCTGGCGCTGGCGCCCGTGCCCGCCGCCGCGCAGAAGAGTCCGCCGAAGGACCTCCCGGCCGCGAGCTGGATCCTGGTCGACGAGCGCGAGGGCGACGTGCTCGCCAAGCGCCACCCGCGGCGCGCGGCGCCGACCGCGAGCACGACGAAGCTGATGACGGCGTACCTCGCGATCAAGGCGCTGCGGCCTAAGGACGTGGTCACCGCGCCGCGCTACCGGGCGAACCCGGTGGAGTCTGTTCTGGGCCTCCAGCCGGGTGAGCGGATCACGGTCCGCGACCTGCTTTACGGGCTGCTGCTCGCCTCGGGGAACGACGCCGCGGTCGCCCTGGCCCGGGCCGTTTCGGGCTCCCAGGCCGCGTTCGTGCGGCGGATGAACACCACCGCCGCCGCGCTGAAGCTGACCGACACGCGCTACGAAGACCCGATCGGCATCGGCGAGGGCAACGTCTCGAGCCCGCGCGACCTGGCCCGCCTCGCCGCGGTCCTGCGCGAGATCCCGCTCTTCCGCCGGATCGTGGACACACCCCGGGCCACGCTCACGAGCGGCGCGGTGACGCGCACCGTCGTCAACCGCAACACGCTCGTGCGCTCGGTGCCGTGGGTGGACGGCGTGAAGACCGGCTACACGCTCGCGGCCGGCAACGTGCTCGTCGCATCCGGCGAGCGCCGCGGCGTGCCGCTGGTCTCCGTGGTGATGGGCGCCCCGAGCGAGGCGGCCCGCGACGCGGCCTCGCTCGAGCTGTTGCGCTACGGCGCCTCCCTGTACGAGCGCCGCTCGCCCGTCCGCAAGGGCGAGGAGTTCGCCGCGGTCCCCCTGCGCTTCCGGGACGAGCGGCTTCCCCTGCTCGCCGCGCGCGAACTGCTTCTGGTCGTCCGGCGCGACCAGAAGGTCGAGACGCGCGTGCGCGCCCCCGAGGAGGTCGACGGCCCGATCGAGGAGGGGGAGATGCTGGGCCGCGTGACGGTGCTGCTCGACGGCGAGCGCGTCGCGAGCGCCGGGCTCGTCGCGGCGCGCAGCGTCGAGGCCGCGGGGCTCCTCGACCGCGTCGATTCCGCGCTCCCGGGCGGCCGCGCGGTCGTCTGGATCGGTGTGGTTGCGGTCGCCGGCCTGATCCTGATAGCACTCCTGAGTGCAGCACGGAGGAGGAGGGGGTAGCCTCGGGTTAGCCCCCGCCACCCGCTGTTGGCGAGAACCGACTTGTCGTGATTCTCACCGTCACACTCAACGCTGCCATCGACCGCACGGTCGCCGTCCCCAACTTCCGCCTCGGTCAGCGACACCGCGCCGTGGAGTCGCGCACCGTGGCCGGCGGCAAGGGCGTGAACGTCGCGCGCGCGCTCAAGCTGCTCGGCCGCCCGGTGATCGCGACCGGGCTCGCGGGCGGTCCCACCGGGACCCGCATCCTCGAGCGGCTGGCCGAGGAGGCGATCCTCAACGACTTCACGCGCATCCACGGGGACTCGCGCACCAACCTCGCGGTGGTCGACCCCACCTCGAACGAGCAGACCGAGATCAACGAGCGCGGCCCCGAGGTCAGCCCGGAGGAGATCGACCGGTTCATCGAGAAGCTGCTCTACCTCGCGCAGGGCGCGCGGATCTGCGTGCTCGCCGGCAGCGTCCCGCCGGGCGTCGAGCCGGATGTGTACGTGCGGCTCACGCAGGCGCTGCGTGGGCTCGGCGTGGTCACGATCCTCGACACCGACGGCGAGCCGATGCGCGCCGGCCTGCGCGCCGGGCCCGACGTGGTCGCGCCGAACCAGCAGGAGGCCGAGGAGGCCGTCGGCCACGAGTTCAACGACACGGACGACCGGATCGCTGGGCTCACCGCGCTGATCGAGATGGGCGCGGGGGAGGCGATCATCACGCTGCCGTCCGGCTGCGCCGCGATCGTCGGCAAAGGGGCCGAGCGGCGCCGCTACGAGGTCTCGATCGAGCCGCTCGACCCGGTCTCCACGGTCGGCTCGGGCGACGCGTTCCTGGCGGGCTACGTTGCCGCCCGCTACGAGGGGGCGAGCCCGCGCGACTGCCTGGCGTTCGGGGTGGCGTGCGGCGCTGAGTCGACTCAGCACTTCGGCGCCGGCACCCTCGATCGCCGCGAGGCGGAGCGCCTGCTCAGCCGCGTCGAGGTACAGGAGTCCGACGTCACCGCCGGCGTCGCCTGAGGGCTTCCTGGACCGCCCAAACGGGCCGGTTTACCGCTGTTATCATCGCTGAGACCTTGGAGCACGAGGTCGCGGCAGCGCAATTTGCGGCTTTCCAGCCCCTCTCCGAGGGGCTTTTTTCGTCCGCGACCGGACGTAGCCTGGACGCTTCAATCGAGAAGGAGAAGAGCACGGGTGGAAGTCGAGATCGGTAGGGGCAAGAAGGGTCGCAGGGCTTACGGGTTCGACGACATCGCGATCGTTCCGTCGAGGCGCACGCGCGACCCTGACGACGTCGACATCAGCTGGAACCTGGGCCCCTACCGGTTTGAGCTGCCCCTCATGGCCTCGGCCATGGACGGGGTGGTGAGCCCGGCGACGGCGATCGAGATCGGCCGCCTGGGCGGGCTCGGCGTGCTCAACCTCGAGGGGATCTGGTCGCGCTACGAGAACGCCGAGGAGAAGCTCGCCGAGATCGCGGCGGCCCCGGCCGACCAGGCGACCCGGATCATGCAGGAGATCTACCAGGAGCCGCTCAAGCCGGAGCTCATGGCCCAGCGGATCGAGGAGATCAAGAGCGCCGGCGTCGTCGCCGCCGCCTCGCTCACGCCGCAGCGGGTGACCGACTACTACGAGGTCGCGCTCGAGGCCGGGCTCGACATCCTCGTCATCCAGGGGACGGTGATCTCCGCGGAGCACGTCTCCACGCGCTCCGAACCGCTCAACCTCAAGGAGTTCATCGCCGAGGTGCCGGTCCCGGTCGTCGCCGGCGGCTGCGCCTCGTACGCCACCGGGCTGCACCTGATGCGCACCGGCGCCGTCGGTGTCCTCGTCGGCGTCGGCCCGGGTGCCGCGTGCACTACCCGGGGCGTACTCGGGATCGGCGTCCCGCAGGCGACCGCGATCGCCGACGTCGCCGCGGCGCGCTCGCAGCACATGCTCGAGACCGGCGAGTACTGCAACGTGATCGCCGACGGCGGCATGCGCACCGGCGGGGACGTCTCGAAGGCGATCGCCTGCGGCGCCGACGCCGTGATGATCGGCTCGCCGCTCGCCCGCGCCAAGGAGGCTCCGGGCCGCGGGTTCCACTGGGGCATGGCGACGTTCCATCCCTCGCTCCCGCGGGGCACCCGGGTGGCCACCAAGCAGGACGGCACGCTGGAGGAGATCCTGCTCGGCCCCGCGCACGAGAATGACGGCACGTTCAACCTGATGGGCGCGCTGCGGACCTCGATGGCCACCTGCGGCTACGAGGACATCCGCGACTTCCAGCGCGCCGAGGTGATGGTCGCCCCGGCCCTGCAGACCGAGGGCAAGCTGCTGCAGCGCGCGCAGCAGGTCGGGATGGGCTCCAACGGCCGCGCCGCGGTGGCGGCCGGCGTCGCGGTATCGGATGACTGAACCGGCGCTCGTCCCGGACCAAGATCAGGGCCGGATCCGCCCGGATCGCCAGCCCGAGGTCCCGGGGGCGAGCACGGCGGCGCGGGCAGTCGTCGAGGGCGAGCCCGCGTCCCCCGCGGCCGCGGCGGTCGAACCGCCGGAGTCGGCGCGCGAGGAGGTGCTCGTGCTCGACTTCGGCGGGCAGTACTCCCAGCTCATCGCCCGCCGGATCCGCGAGTGCGGCGTCTACGCCGAGCTCCTGCCGTACTCCACGCCCGTCGAGCGGATCGTCGCGCGCTCGCCGCGCGCCCTCGTGCTCTCCGGCGGCCCCGCCTCCGTGTACGCGGAGGGAGCGCCGGCGCTGCCTGTACAGCTGCTCGAGCTCGGCGTCCCAGTGCTGGGCATCTGCTACGGCATGCAGGCCATGGCGCATGCCCTCGGCGGCCGCGTCGAAGGGGCGGAGGCGGGCGAG
Source organism: Solirubrobacterales bacterium (assembly GCA_036564135.1). Lineage (GTDB taxonomy): Bacteria > Actinomycetota > Thermoleophilia > Solirubrobacterales > 70-9 > RSA11. Next base: position 432 of record DATCLC010000119.1, on the reverse strand, counting down.
TTCGGTCGCACGCGCCTCGAGGTCGCCGGCGACGGCGGCCGCCTGCTCGCCGGGCTGCCCAGCGAGCAGCAGTGCTGGATGAGCCACCGCGACTGCGTGCTCGAGCCGCCGCCCGGGTTCGTGGCGCTGGCCGCGAGCCCCGGCTCGCCGGTCGCGGCCTGCGAGTCCGTCGAGCGCGGCCTCTACGGGATCCAGTTCCACCCCGAGGTCGTCCACACGCCGTACGGCACCCAGATCCTCGAGCGCTTCCTGCGGGAGATCGCCGGCTGCAAGGAGAACTGGTCGCCCGCCTCGGTGATCGACGAGCAGGTCGAGCGCATCCGCGCGCAGGTCGGGGACGCCGAGGTGATCTGCGGGCTCTCGGGCGGCGTCGATTCGGCGACTGCGGCGGCGCTCGTCCACAAGGCCGTCGGCGACCAGCTCACCTGCGTG
>DATCLC010000118.1:0-32989 GCA_036564135.1 Solirubrobacterales bacterium | reverse complement strand
CCACATCTCCTCGGGCGCGCCGGCGACGCCGACGGTGACCGGCAAGTACCGGACCTACCGCAAGACGCCCGGGGTGAACTCGCTCGGGATGATCGACTCCGTGTACTTCCACCGCGGCTACGCGACGCACGGCTACAAGTCGGTGCCGACCTATCCGGCGAGCCACGGCTGCCTGCGCACGCCGCCCCCGAACGCCCGGTTCATCTACAACTGGATCAACATCGGGGACCCCTTCTACATCTATCCCTGAATGGACCAGGCAGAGGACCGTCTAGAGGCCGCCCGCGCGGAGCTCGTCGGTGAGTTGCGCGAGCACGCGCTCGTCATCGGCAAGGTGACGCTCTCCAGCGGCGCCGAGGCCGAGTACTACGTGGACGCCCGCCGCGCGCTGATGCGGCCGACCGGCTTCCGCGCCGCCGGCGAGCTGATCGCGGCGGAGGCGCGCCGGCGCGGAGCGCGCGCCGTCGGCGGCCCCGTGATGGCGGCGATCCCGCTCGCGTGCGCCGCGATCGCGGCGCCCGGCGGCGAGGACCTGGTCGGTTTCTTCGTGCGCAAGGAGCGCAAGAAGCACGGCCTGCAGCGCTGGGTGGAGGGCGCCGCCGAGCCCGGCGACCGGGTGCTGGTGGTCGAGGACACGGTCACCACGGGCGGCTCGGTGGTCAGCGCGATCGAGCGCATCCGCGACGAGGGCTTCGAGATCGCGGGCGCGCTGTGCATCGTCGACCGCCTGGCGGGCGGCGGCGAGGCGATCGCCGCAGCGGCGGACGCGCCGTTTACGGCGCTCACGACGATCGACGACATCTACCCTGAGCGCCCGGACCGGGGCTAGGCGCCGTCGCTGCCCCCGCACCGCCAAGGGCGGCTCTGTAGGGCCTACGCGTCTTCCTCGACCGGCTCGCCCCAGTCGGTCTTGCCGAGCGAGACCGCGACGTGGGTCATGGGGCAGTCGGACGCAGCCCCGTGCCAGTGGTCCTCGTCCGGCGGGATCCACACCGTGTCCCCGGCGTGGATCGGCCGGGGCTCCTCGCCGCGCTTCTGGACGTAGCCCTTCCCCGACGTGACCCACAAAAGCTGCCCGCGCTCGTGGACGTGCCAGTGGGTGCGCGCCCCCGGTGTGAACGTGACCGTGTTGACGATCACGTCGTCGGTCTTGGGCAGCACCGACTCCCGAAAGACGGTGCCGGTGAAGGTGTCCGTCGGCTGCTTGCTCACGCCACTGGGGCGAACGATCTCCATCTCCTCACTCCTTTGTCGAAGCGTCCTCGTCGTAGAGGCGCACGTGGCCTGCGACGTCGCCGATCGCGTCCACGACGCGATTCGAGATCTGGTCGACGTAGCCGAGCTGGTTCGAGAGCCCGAACGACGCCAGCGGCCCGCTCGCGTTCAGCGAGGGCACGCCGAGCTCGCGGAGGTACTCCACGTAGAGCACGACGTCCTTCATCATCAGCCGGCCCGTGAGCCCTCCCTCGAGGTAATCGCCGTGGATGATCGAGGGGAACCGCTTCTGGGTCGCGAAGTTCACGCCCGAGGACGAGTTCAGGACCTCGAGAAGGCGCTCGAGGTCGAGCCCGGCTTTGCGCCCGGCGACCATCACCTCGGCCGTGGCGGCGAGCGCTACGGCGTTCAGGAAGTTGTTCAAGAGCTTCGTCGCGTGCCCGGCCCCCGACTCGCCCATGTGGACGACCTTGGCGGCGATGGGCGCCAGCACGTCGCCCACGCGCTCGAGGGCGGCCTCGCTGCCGCCGACCATGATCGTGAGCGCGCCGCGCTCCGCCGCCGCGGCTCCGCCTGAGACCCCCGCGTCGAGGAACTCGATTCCGCGCTCGGCGGCCAACCCGTGCAGGCGCCGTGTCGAGGCCGGTGCCGCGGTGGAGAGGTCGACGACGATCTGCCCCGGGCGCCCGCCCGCGAGGATCCCGTCCTGACCCTCGACGACCGCCTCGACGACGGTGGAGTCGGGCAGGGAGAGCAGGACGACCTCCACGTCGGCCACGGCCGCCGCGACGCTGGGCCGCGGCTCGGCTCCGGCCGCCTCGGCGAGGCCCGGCCGGAGGTCGAAGCCGAACACCGGGAAGCCCGCGTCCACGAGGCGCCGGCACATCCGGCCGCCCATGTTGCCGAGGCCGATGAACGCGACGGGCCGCGGTGTGGCTGGATCGCTCATCGGCCCTCCCCTCCGGGCGGCGGCGGTGGCTCCCAGCGTCCGGCCCCGCCGGCTGGGCGCAGCGTGTTGACCGCGGTGGCCCCGCCGTCGACCGAGATCACGGCGCCGGTCAGGTACGTGGAGTCCGGCCCGAGCAGGAACGCGACCAGGCCCGCCACCTCCTCCGGCTTCCCTGCACGGCGCAGCGGCGTGGTGGTGGCGCGTTGCTCCATGTCTCCGCTCCCGCCGGGCTGAGCCGACGACCCGAAGAGCTCGGTGGGGATGATCCCGGGCGCGATCGCGTTCACGCGGATCCCGCGCGGTCCGCCGGCCACCGCCGCCGACCGCGTCAGGCCGATCACCGCGTGCTTTGACGCGTGGTAGCCGAAGAGATCGTCGGAGCCCTTGAGGCTTGCGATCGAGCCCGTGACGACGATCGACCCGCCCGTCCCCTGGGCGCGGTACTGGCGAAATGCCGCCCGCAGCCCGAGGAAGACGCCCCGCACGTTCACCGCCATGACGCGATCGAACTCGTCCGCGCTCGTGTCGTCGAGCGCGGCGATGCTGCCGGGGATCCCGGCGTTCAGGTGATGGAGATCAAGCGAGCCGAAGCGCTCGACGGCACGCGCGACGTACTCATCGACCGCCCGCTCGTCGCTTACGTCCGCGCCGATCCCGATCGCCTCTCCGGGCAGCTCGTCGGCCAGCCGCTGCGCCGCCTCGCCGTCGAGGTCGACTATCACCACCTTCGCACCCTCCGCGCTGAGGCGCCTGGCGACGGCACTGCCGATGCCGCCCGCGCCTCCCGTGACGACCGCGACCTTACCTTCGAGTTGGCTGCTCATCGCTCCTCCCCATCCGGCCGCCAGCTTGCCCTAAAGCACCCACTGGGAAACCGCGGCCGCGACGCAGACCGGCTTCTCGCCGCCCTCGACCTCGAAGGTCTGGGTGACGACGGTCCGCAGCCCGCCGGGGACCTCGATCACGTCCGCGAGCGTCGCGCGCATGCGCAGCCTGCTCCCGACCGGCGTGGGCGCCGGGAAGCGGACCTTGTCGTAGCCGTAGTTGAGCACGCGATCGAAGCCGGTCACCCGGAAGATCTCCTCGTTGAAGCGCGGCCCGAGCGAGAGCACAAACAGGCCGTGGGCGATCGTCCCACCCATCGGGCTGGCGGCCGCCCGCTCGACATCCACGTGGATCCACTGGTGATCGCCGGTGGCGTCGGCGAACGCGTCGACCGCCTCCTGGGTCATGTCGCACCACTCGCTCACTCCGAGCTCCTTGCCCTGGTGCTGGCGCAGGCCCTCCGGGCCCGGGATCTCGATTGGAGCCATTTTCAGAGTGCCTCCTGCGATCCGAAGATCGCCGTCGACTGCGATGAGAGCACGCCGCCGTTGCCATGCGCGAGCGCGGTGACCGCATCGGGGATCTGGCGATCGCCCGCCTCGCCCCGAAGCTGCCGCACCGCCTCGATGATCGTGAAGATTCCGAACATCCCAGGGTGGCAGTAGGAGAGGCCGCCGCCGTTGGTGTTCACCGGCAGCTCGCCGCCCGGAGCGATCCGGCCGCCCTCGACGAAGCTGCCGCCCTCGCCCTTCTCGCAGAAGCCGAGGTCCTCGAGGAAGAGCACGACGTTGATCGTGAACGCGTCGTAGAGCTGTACGACGTCGATGTCCGAGGGGCCGAGGCCGGCCATCGCGTAGGCCCGCTCCCCCGACTCCTTCGCGGCGGTCACCGTCAGGTCCGGCATCGTGGAGATGTTGTCGTGGCTGATCGCCTCCGCTGCGCCCAGCAGGTAGACGGGCGGGTGAGGTCCGTCGGCCGCCCGCTCCGCGCTCGTCATGATCACCGCCCCGCCGCCGTCGGTGACCAGGCAGCAGTCCAGCGCCCGGATCGGGGAACAGATGACCCGCGACTCCATCACGTCCTCGACGGTGAGGTCGTCGCGCTTGAAGGCCTTCGGGTTGAGCTGGGCCCAGCGCCGGGCGCTCACCGCGACCTCGGCGAGCTGCTCGAACGTGGTGCCGTACTGGTGCATGTGGCGCGCGGCGGCCAGCGCGTACATCCCCATCGGCCGCCGCGGCGAATAGACCTCCTCGAAGAGGAACTTGTGGCCGACGTCCTGAAGCCCGCCCGCGGCCGAGCGCTGCACGCTGCCGTACGCGATCAGCGCCACCTCGCACTCACCCGCCGCGATCGCCGCTGCGGCGTGCAGCGCGTGGGAGACGAACGACGAGCCGCCGTCCATGGTGGTGTCGTGGTAGCGGGGGCGGATGCCCAGATACTCCGCGACGCTGAGCGCCGGGAGCGGGTGCCGGATCGACGCCGTGAAGATCGCGTCGATGTCCGCCTTGGCGATCCCCGCGTCCTCGATCGCGCGCGCGGTCGCCTGGCCGATCAGGTCCATCTCGCTGGCGCCGCCCCCGACCTCGCCCAGGTCGGATTCCGCCACCCCGATCACCGCCGTTCGGCCTCGCAGCGAATCGCTCATCACTCTCCCTCCGCCAGAACGGCAGTCGTCGCCGGCTTGCCGTCGATCTCAGTCGGGCTAACCCGCACCTGCTCGCCGATCGGCGGCTGGCCGGGGACCGCATCCTCGATGCGGGTCATCAGCCGAAAGCCCTCCGCCATGTCGACGAGCGCCACCGTGTACGGATCCCTGCTGCGCGAGTAGATCGTGGTCGCCGAGTAGACGGTCCCCCGCCCCTCGCTCTGCTGCCACTCAAGCTCCGTGCTGCCGCAGTGCGGGCACACCACCCGCGGGAAGAACACGGCCTCGCCGCACGCGTCGCATCGTTGGTAAGGGAGCTCTCCCTCCGCGATGCGCCGCGCGTACTCGGCCTCCGGCCAAAGATGTCTCATCTCGGTCCTCGGTGGGTCGGCTGATTTACAAGGGCTCGCGACAGCGTAAGCCCGCACCACCACGGCCCCTGGACCCGGAGGGGGACGGTTTGTAGCGACCTACAAACCGCCCGCCGAGCGCCGTCCGGGAGTCCCTCGGCCTCGGTTACTACTGGCTGCACCAGCCGACGGCTGCGTTGCGGAACTCACGAAAGGACGAGCGATGAAAGTTCTCGAAGGCAAAGTTGCGATCGTCACAGGATCGGGCCGGGGCATCGGCCGGGCAACCGCCGAGCTACTCGCCGAGCACGGCGCGCACGTGGTCGTCAACGACCTCGACGCGGACGCCGCGCAGGAGGTGGTGACCGGTCTTGGGACCGAGGGTACGGTTCACAGCGGCGATCTGACGAAGGGCGACACGCCGGACGAGCTCGTGCAGACGGCGATCGACCACTGGGGCAGGCTCGACATCATCGTCAACAACGCCGGTTACACGATCGACGGCGTGGTCCACAAGATGACGGACGAGGCGTTCCAGCGGATGCTGGACATCCACACGATCGTCCCCTTCCGGATCATCAGGGCGGCGGCGCCCCACATGCGCGAGCCCGCGAAGGCCGAGCGGGCCAGGGGTGAGGAGGTCTTCCGCAAGATCGTCAACGTCACCTCGATCTCGGGCACGATGGGCAGCGCCGGCCAGGCGAACTACGCCGCCGCGAAGGCCGGCCTGGTCGGCCTCACCAAGGCGGTTGCGAAGGAGTGGGGCCAGTTCAAGATCAACGTCAACGCGGTCGCATTCGGCTGGGTCAACACCCGCCTCACCGCTCCCAAGGAGGAGGACAACGCGATCGAGATCGACGGCGAGCGCATCGCCCTCGGCGTCCCCGACAAGATGCGGGCGACGGTGCCCGGCCTCGCGCCGCTCGGGCGCGGCGCCAGCCCCGAGGAGGCGGCGGGCGGGATCTTCCTGCTGTGCACGCCGTGGTCCAACTTCATCCACGGCCAGGTACTGAACGTGACCGGCGGTCAGGCGGTCGGCATGGGCTCCTGAACGCGGGCCGGGAGCACGCCCCTGCGGTCGCGCCCGGAGTCGGCGCGGCCGCGGGCCGGCCGCCGGCCCGCGCCGCGCTTGACGGCGAGCAACGCGAGCTGGGCCGCGAGCTGATCGTCCGGGTCGTGCATGACGTCGAGCCCGGTGACCTCGGCGACGCGACGCAGTCGGTAACGGACCGTGTTCTCGTGGACGCCGAGCGCGTCGGCCACCCGGCGCACGCTCCGCCCCTCGGCGATGAACCTCCGCAGCGTCGCGAGCATCCGCCGGGCATCGCGCCCGTCGTCGAGCAGACCGGCCAGCAACCCGCGCGCCAGGCGCTCCGCAGCCTCGGCGTCGCAGTAAGCGAGGAAATGGCTCGCCGCCGGCACGCCGCCGCGGTCCACGATCGCATCGCTCGCCGCGCCGTGGCCGCCCGCCTCCGCGTCGAGCAGTGCCTCGCACTCGCGCAGCGCGGCCCGGAAACCCTCTCCGCGCGTACGGAGCGCCACGGCGACCGGTCCGTGGCGAGGGCCGAGCGCCGCGAGCGCGGCGTGCAGCGCCCGCTTCGCTTCAACCAGCTCCGCCCCCGCGCCTAGCGGGAACAGTGCGAACACGCCCCGCTCGTGTGGCGCACAGACCGCGGGTCCCGCGATTCCCGCGTCGACGAGCGCAACCTCGAGAGCGCTCACCTCGAGAGCGGCGCCCGGATCGCAGCTCACGAGCGCCACGGCGCAGAGCTCGGTCTCGTCCAATCCACACTGGTGCGCGAGGCGGTCGGGATCGGTTGCCGCCGCGTCCGACGTCCCCGCGCGCTCGGGCGCACCGGCCCCATCCCAGCGGAGCGCACCCTGCGCGGCGTGCAGGAGCGCGACCAGGGCGGCTGCGTGCTCGGCGACCAGGAGGTCGAATGTGGAGAGCGGGCTGCCGTGCTCCGCCAGCGCGACGAGGCACCCGCGCGCGTGGTCGGGCCCACGGACCATGAGCAGGCGCCGGTGGATCCCCGCCGAGGCGCTGGGCTCGATCGTCGTGTGCTCGCCCGGCGCCAGGTCGGAGACGGCGCCCACGCAGTGCTGCGAGCGCATGCCGTGCATCCCGAGCGCCCAGGCGGCCGCACCGCCCGGCGCCATCGCCGCCGCGAGCTGCTCGAGCTCGTCGTCGAGGATCGCGCACGGTTTGCCCGTCATGGCCGCGACAGCCCTGGCCAGATCATCGATCCCGCCGCCGTTCAGCACGCGCTGCGTCAGCTCGTTCTGGACTGCGCTCGCCTGCCGCAGCGCTCGGTTCTCGCGCACGAGCCCGCGCAGCGCGCGTGCGTCGCGGACAGCGCGTTCGGCGTTGCGAACCGCAAGCGCGCCAACGTTGGCGAGCGCGAGCAGCGCGAGCTGCTCGCGCGTGGAGTACTCGTGAGGCTCTCCGCGGTTGTCCAGGAAGAGCAGGCCGACGACCTCGTCCTCGATCACCATGGGTACGCCGAGCATCTCGTCGATCTCCCACTCGCGCATGGCCGTCTGCACCGGACGGGGATCGCGCCGCGCGTTCGTGATCAGGACCGGGGCCTTCGTCTCGACAATCTGGCGGGTGAATCCATCGGCGTGGATCCCGGCCTGCGAGTGACGCAGCCATTCGAGCGCGTCGGGGCGGACGGGGTTGTGGATCGCGCGCCCCCGGAACGTGCCGTCGTTGGGCTCCCGCAGGTAGACGCTGCACGTGTGGACGCCGGCGACTTGACACGCGCGCCGCGCCAACACGCGGAGGATGCGGTCGACCGCATCGTCCGCGCACGCCGCGAGGTCGCTCCCGCGCGACCGCGCGGCGGGGCGCCCACCAGCCGTCGGCGCACCCGCCAGGGGGGACGGTCTGCGCGGGGCGCGGCTCACCCCTCCACCGTGAGCGCCGGGAACCGCGGGGGCCGGTCCTCCAGGTAACTCTGCACGCCCTCCGCGAACTCGGGCCGCACCAGCGACTCCTTCATGAGCTCCTCCGCCTCGCGGACGGCGGGCTCCAGCTCGGCATTCAGGCCCGCGTAGACCTGCTGCTTCATGATCGCGATCGAGCGCGGGGCGCTGTACTGCGCGAGCTCGTGCGCGTAGCGCAGGGCGGCGTCGAGCACCTCCTCCTTGGGCACGACGTAGTTAACGAGCCCGAGCCGATGGGCCTCGTCGGCGAGGATCACACGGCCGGAGGCGAGCAGGTCGATGGCGTTCGATAGGCCGGCGAGGCGGGGGAGGATCCACGCGATGCCGTACTCGGCGATGAGGCCCCGGCGCGCGAACGCGGTGGTGATCTTCGCGTCGGCCGCCGCGAACCGCACGTCGCAGAAGAGCGCGTGCACCAGACCGAGGCCAGCGCAAGGGCCGTTGATCGCCGCGATCACGGGCTTGGGGATCTGCGCGGCCACGTGCGGGCGGGCGCCGATGAACGTCGGCGAGCCGTCACGGGCCTCCGGGTCGATCTTGCCGCTCGTGAGGTCGTCCATGAACCCCATGTCGGCCCCCGCGCAGAACCCGCGTCCGGCCCCGGTCACCACGACCGCGCGCACCTCGGGGTTCGTCGCGGCCTCCTCCAGGAGCTCCGTCCACCGCGTCTCCATCTCCGGAGTCAGGGCGTTCAGCTTCTCGGGGCGGTTCAGCGTCATCGTGGCGACGCCGTCCTCGAGCTCCCAGAGCACCGGTTCGGTTTCAGACATTCGGACTCCTTTCATCCGGCGCCGCTGGCCGGCGCTCAGCTGTATCGCTTGCGTAGTTCCGCCTTGGCGGTCTTCCCCGCCGACGTCTTGGGGATCGAGTCGACGTAGATGAACTCCTTCGGGACCTTGAAGCGGGCCATCCGCTCGCGGGCGAACTCCCGGAGCTCGTCCTCCGTGACCTCATCCGAGACGACGATGACCGCGGTGACGCGCTCGTCGTAACGCTCGTCCTTGCGGCCGATGACAGCGCAGTCCAGAACGGCGGGATGCTCCATGAGGACCATCTCGACCTCCTTGGCGAAGACGTTCTCGCCGGCCGTCCGGATCATGTCCTTCTGGCGGTCGACGATCTGCAGGTGGCCCAACTCGTTGATCCGGCCGAGATCGCCGGTGTGAAGCCAGCCGTCGCGGAACGCGTCCGCGGTCGCGTCCGGGCGATGCCAGTAGCCCTCCATGATCCCGGAGGACCGGACGCAGACCTCGCCGACCTCGCCACGCGGGACCTCGTTGCCGTCGGCGTCGAGCAGCGCGACGCGCAGGCCCGGGACCGGCGTGCCGACCGAGGCAGGATCCTGCTCGGCCTCCTCGGGCCTGAGCACGGTCACGAAGGGACCGCCCTCCGTGAGCCCGTACCCGTGCCCGAGCCTCACGTCCTTCGCGCCGCGGTCGCGGAACGCCTCGAGGACGCGGATCATAAGCTCGGACGGGTCGTATGCGCTGTAGGCGATCAGCTTGACGCTGGAGAGATCGGCCGAAGCGAAGCTGGGCGACTCGATGATCTGGCGCAGCATGAGCGGCACGGCCCACATGCCGTTGCACCGGTGCAGCTGGATCTGAGCAAGCGCTTCCTCGGCGTCGAACTTGGGCAGCACCACCGCGCCCCCGCCGACCAGAAAGTAGGCCTTGATGTAGTCCCAGGCGGCCGTGTGCGAGAGCGGTGAGTAGGAGAGGAAGCGCTCGTGGGGGCGCAGCCCGAAGGCCGACCCGACGCTCATCCCGTCGATCAGGTTGCGCCGGTGCGAGATCATCGCGCCCTTCGGCCGGCCGGTGGTCCCGCCCGTGTACAGGATCACGTGCGGGCGGCGCCAGTCGCCGGCGCGCTCGTCCGGCACCCTCGTCCCGGGATCCGCCAGCGTCCGCTGGATCCAGCCCCAGAGGCCCGAGGGAGCGTCCCGGTCGGCCAGGTCGACGAGCTCGACGCTCACGCCGGGCTCCGCCGCCACGGCCTTCGCGGCCTCGGCGTTCTCGCTGTCGTAGAGGAGGATCCTCGCTCCTGAGTCCTCGAGGATGTAGGCGATCTCCGGGGTCGCCAGGCGCGTGTTGACCGGGACGAGGATGCCGCCGGTGAGCGAGAGCGCGTACTGAAGCACCACGTAGTCGAGGGCGTTGTTCGCGAGCACGGCGATGCGCTCGCCCTCCTCGACGCCGGCGTCGAGGAGCCCGGCAGCGAGGCGGTGCATGCGCGCGGAGAAGTCGCTCCAGGTGAGGGCGGTTTCCCGGTACCCCAGGGCGAAGTGCTCCGGGTACCAGCAGGCGTTCTGCTCGACGATGTCGTGCAGACGCATCTCCACCGCTTCGGTTCGCACGGCCTCGCGTTCGGCTTCGCGACTCACAGCAACTCCCATACGTTCCCCTCCAGCGCCTTCTGGGCGTCACCCGAGTAGGCCACCGTGCCCTGGTTGATGACGAGTACTGAGTCGGCGAGCGCGGCCGCCTTGCGTACGTTCTGCTCGACGAGCAGGATCGTGATGCCGTACTCCTCGTTGATCGAACGCAGCGCCCGCATGAGGTCGTCGACCACCGCGGGGGCCAGCCCGCCCGACGGCTCGTCGAGGAGCAGGAGCCGTGGACCGGACATCAGCGCGTTGGCGACGGCCACCATCTGCCGCTGCCCGCCGCTCATCGTCTGGACGATCTGGCGCTTGCGCTCCTTCAGGATCGGAAAGAGCCGGTAGATGTCCGCGTAGCCGATCTTGCTGTCGGCGCGGTGCGCGAACCCGAGGTTCTCCTCCACGGTGAGCGTGTCGAACGTCCCTCGGGTCTGGGGAACCAGACCGATCCCGGCCTCGACGATCTTGGGCGTCTCCCAGCCGGTGATGTCCTTGCCGTCGAGCGCGATCCGCCCGCCAGCGGGCGACCACAGGCCCATGATCGCTCGCAGCAGCGTTGTCTTCCCGGCGCCGTTGTGTCCGAAGGTCGCGGTGAACGAACCTGGCGCGAGCTCGGCCGAGACGCCGCGCAGGACGGGTTTGCCCATCACGTTGACGCGGAGGTCCTCGATCGTCAGCACTACTCCTCACCTCCCTCCGGCGCGTCCACGTCCTCCGCCCCGAGGTAGATCCGCTGGAGGCGCTCGTCGCGCATCAGGTCGTCCGGCGCGCCCTGCTCGAGCACGCGCCCGTTGTTCATGAAGATCGCGTGGTCGCAGAGCTCGCGAACGAGCAGCATGTTGTGCTCGACCAACAGAACGGTCTTGCCGGCCTCGATCAGGTTGCGGACGACCGACTTGAGCTGCGCGACCGAAGTCTCGTCCAGCCCCGACGCAGGCTCGTCCAGGAGCAGGAGGTCGACCCGCAGCGCGAGCAGGCGCGCGAGCGAAATCAGCTTCTGCTCGCCGTACGAGAGCTCCCGAGCCCGCCGGTCGCAGTTCTCGAGATCGAAGCCGACCAGCTCCAGGCACTCGCGCGCGAACCGGCGGTCCTCGCGCTCCCGGCGCCAGACCCTGATGGGCCGCGCCAGCACGTTCCCGAGGTGGTCCCCGGGCTGGCCGGGCACGGCCATCGCGACGTTCTCGAGCGCGGAGAGCTCGGGGAACAGCCGCACGTCCTGGAACGTCCGCCCGATCCCCCGGCCCACACGCGCCTGGGGCGACATGCCGTTCAGCTGCTGCCCGCGGAAGCTGATCGTACCGCTGTCCGCGCGCAGGGTGCCGGTGATCAGGTTGAACGTCGTGGTCTTCCCGGCGCCGTTGGGTCCGACGAGCCCGGTGACCGACCGTTCCGGGACCGTGAAGGTAGCGTCGTCGACGGCGCGCAGGCCGCCGAAGTTCTTCGTTACACCCTCAAGCGTCAGCAAGGCCGCCTCCTTCCCCTCGCGCGAGGCGCCGGCGAGCGATCAGCCTGGAGACACCGCCGCCGATTCCTCCGAACAGCCCTTGGGGCCGCACGAACATGAACACCATGATCAGCGCGCCGAAGAGCATCTGCTGAAGCGCCGCAGCGGTCGCCGGCTCCAGGTCGAGCTCCTTGAGGACCTCCGGAAGGGCGATGATCACGGCGGCGCCCAGCGCCGCCCCGGTCACCGTGTACATGCCGCCGATGACCATCATCGTGATGATCGTGATCGAGGTCGAGAGCACGAAGGTCTCCGGGCTCAGGAAGAACAGGTACTGGGCATAGAGCACCCCCGCGAGGCCGGCAATCGCGCCGGCGAAGGTCGCCACCACGATCTTCGCGGTACGCGTCCGCTTCCCCATCGCGGCGGCGGCGAGCTCGTCGTCGCGGACGGCGTGGAGCGTCCTGCCGAACGGCGACCGCACGACCCACGCACAGACCGCGACCGTGAGACACGCCACCGCCGCGACCAGAAGGAGGAAGCCCGCGTCAGAGCTGAAGTCGATACCGAAGATGATCGGACGGGTCACGCCCGGGAGCCCCGCGGGGCCGCCGGTGACCGAGTCCCAGTTCGAGATGACGTCGCTCACGACCACCTGCATGCCGAGCGACGCGACCACGAAGTAGTCCCCGGAGACGCGTAGGGACGGCGCGGCGATCAGGGCGCTCACGAGCGCGCACGCGAGCATCGCTACCAGGCAGGCCGGCAGCAGCGCCCACCCGTAATTCACGGTCAGCACGCCGAACGTGTAAGCGCCGACCCCGAAAAGGGCCGCATGCGCCATCGAGAAGATCCCGGTGTGCCCGAGCAGCAGGCTCAGGGACACCGAAAGCATCGCGTAGATGAAGATCAGCGGCAGAAGCGTCTGCAGTAGGTAGGTCATGCCTGTTCTCCTGAATGCGTCGCCGGACGCAGCGCGTCACCGGGCAGCGACGCGTCCGGGGCGGTCGCGCTGAGCACGACCGCCCGGCGGCTCTTGAGGGTCGCGAGCCCGGACGGGAGCAGCGTGATCAGCGCGAGGAACATCACGAACACCACGGAGGTGCTCCACTCCGACGGGATGACGAGCTGCGAGACGTTCTGCAGCAGCCCGAGCAGCATCGCCGCTGCGAACGCGCCGCCGACGCTGCCGATGCCCCCGAGGATGACCGCGACGAACGCGAAGATGATCAGGTTCGTCCCGACACCCGGTTGCATTCCGGTGTCGGCCACCTGGTAGACGCCCGCGAGCGCGACAATAGCCGAGGCGAGCGCGTACACCGCCGTCTGGATCCGATCCGGCCTGCCGCCGAGGATCCTGACGAGCTCGGGGTTCGCCGCCAGCGCCCGGATGTCCTTGCCGAGGCTGGTCCGCACCAGGATCGCCATCAGCGCGGCGAACGCCGCGAAGCTCACGACGATCAGACCGATCTGCATGGCGGTGAGCGAGACCGACCCGATGCGGATCGGGTCCTTCAGGGCCTCGCCGGGATCCACCGTCACCGAGCTCGCCCCCAGCCAGAGGGTGAAGGTGTTCTCGATCAGGATCAGCGCCCCGAGCGAGACCAGGAACAGAACGAAGCCCTCGCCGCCACGCCGCTCGAGCGGCCTGTAGACGCCGCGCAGGATGACGACGCCGAGCAAGGTCGACGCCGCGATCGCCAGCGCGCCGGCGAGCAGGATCGGCAGCCCCGCGCGGTCGACCAGCGCGAAGCAGAGGTAGCCGCCCGTCGCCAGCACACCAGCGTGCGCGATGTGGAAGTGGCGGGTGCACCCGAAGATGAGCGCGAAGCCCACCGCGACAAGCGCGTAGAGCGCACCCGCCACCAGACCATTGAGGACCAGCTGCCAGAACAGCGTCATCGATTAGTCCTCTGAGACAGGAGAGAGGTAACTCCGTCCGACTTTCCTACTCCGCCTCCTGCACCACCTTGGTCTTCCCGTTCTCCACCACAGCGATCGAGATCGGCCGCGCCGCGACGCCGTCCTCGTCGAACGTGATCTCGCCGCCGAACGCCGTCTCGAACGTGCCGATCTGACGCACGGCTTCGGCGAGCGCGGGGCCGTCCTCACCCAGGTCGTTCTCCTGGGCGTAGGCCCACGCCTCCGCCGCGACCTTGACCGCGTCGTAGTAAGTACCCACGAACGGGTGCTCGGGTGGCCCGCCGTAGCGCTCCTCGTACTCCGCCACAAACTCCTCGGGCGGGTCGAACTGGACCGGCGTCGTGATCATCCCCTCCGCGTCCTTGTCGCGGATGATGTTCGGCAGCGCAACCAGGGACGGGCCCACGAGCTGGACGTCCCAGCCGAGCTGGCGCGTCTGGTTCACCGCGATGTGGGCGTCCTCGCCGTAGGTGGAGAGGAACAGCACGTCGGGGTCGGCGTCCCTGAGGTTGGCGAGCTGCGAGCGGAAATCGGTGCCGCCCGGTTCGTGCGCCGCGCTGGCCACGACCTCACCGCCGGCGGCAGCGAAGTCCCGCTCGAAGTCCTCCTTACCGGCGCGACCGAGGTCGTCGTCAATGTAGAGGATCGCCGCGCGCTTGAACCCGCCCTCCTCGACGAGGTACGGCGCCAGGGCGGCGACCTCGTTGCGGATCAGGTGGATGGTGCTGAAGAGCAGGTCGCTTGCACCGCCGAGCTCATCGCCCTGCGAGCCGCCGTTCAACAGCATCACCTTCCGCTGCTCGGCCAGCGGCACGAGCGCCAGGATCGAGGACGAACCCACCGAGATCGCGACTGGCATCTCATGCTCGCCGTAGGCGCGGTTGAACGCCGTCACGGTCTCCTCGGGCGCCGCCTGGCTGTCCTCGATCACCAGCTCGATCTTCGTGTTCCCGCCGATGCCGCCCTCGGCGTTGATCTCGTCAACCGCCATCTGGGCGCCGTTCACCTGGAACTCGCCGTACGCGGCGTTCGGCCCCGTGAGCGGCAGCAGCGCGGCGAACGTGACGGTTCCGCCACCTTCGTCTCCGCCGCCGCCCGAATCGCCATCGTCGTCGCCGCACGCGGCTCCGACGAAGATGAGCGAAGCGGTGGCGATTAACGCGAACAGCCACCTCTTCCAGCTCCCGCTCCGTGTACCCCGTCTCATAGACACACACTCCTCCTGTGGATTGCAAAACCGATGTGGGGGTTCGCCGTCACTTGGCCGCCTTTCATTGAGAGCCGGTCAGGCGTACGGCGTAAGGTGTTTGCTCGCCGACCGCCGCGTAGCGCTCGAGCACCAGGGGGTCGTGGCTCGGCACCACCGCGACCCCGCGCTCGGCCTCTAGCCGGCGAACGACGTCAT
The DNA here is from genome assembly GCA_036564135.1 of Solirubrobacterales bacterium. Classification (GTDB taxonomy): domain Bacteria; phylum Actinomycetota; class Thermoleophilia; order Solirubrobacterales; family 70-9; genus RSA11. Next base: position 17,904 of record DATCLC010000118.1, on the reverse strand, counting down.
AGGCCCGGTACATCGCCTCCAGGTCCGCGCAGACCCCGAACGGGCGGTCCAGCTCCAGCTCCTCGTAGAAGTGGACCGCGTCGGACGTGATGAGCAACGGCCCGGACGCGGTTTCGACCACCACCATCTGCTGGCCCGGCGAGTGGCCGCCCACCGCGATCAGCCGGACGCCCGGCGCGACCTCCTCCCCGCCCTGGGTCTCGCGCACCCGGCCCTCGGCGACCGCGTCGCGGACGTAAGCGATCTCGGCCTCCTCGACGTGGGCCGCGAACTGGCGGCGTCGCGCCATCGGGCTCGTCCAGAACTCAAGCTCGGGCTGGGGGACGATGAGCTCGGCCTGCGGGAAGAGGTCAAGGCCCCCGATGTGGTCGTAGTGCATGTGCGTGACGATCACGACCTCGACCGCCGCCGGATCGACGCCGATCCCCTCCAATGCATCCCGCTGGCCGATTAACGGCGTCCGGCCGCGCCGCCGGCCGACGTCCGGGTCGAAGCCGGAGTCCACGAGCAGCACGCGGCCACCTCCCTCGAGGACCCAGAAGAAGTACGCCATGTCAGCCTCGGCGTCGGGCTCGCCGTACGCCTCGTAGCGCAGGTACAGCTCGCTCTTTCGCGAGCGCAGCGTGCCGTAGCGGATCCCGCTGACCGCGTACGTGGTCGCGGCCGGGGCCTCGGGCAGGTGTTGCGCCGTCTCATGCACGGAGTTCCCCCGCGGGTGCGGTCGCCCGGATCTCCACCCCGCTCCAGCGCTCGAACAGCCGGACGATCTCGGTGTGGTCGGCTTCCTCCTCCAGCTCGGCCGCGGCGACGCCCCAGAGCTGCTCGACGACCGAGCCGAGGATCATGGGGTGCCCGAGAGCCCGGGCCTCGTCGAGGCACAGGCGCACATCCTTCAGCATCAGCTCCAGGCGGAACCCGGAGTTGAAGGAGCGGTCCAGCACGAAATTCGGGAACTTCGCCGAGGTCGCCGTGTTCCTGCCGCTCCCCGCGTTGAAGGCCTGCAGGAGCGGCTCCGGGTCGAGCCCCGCCCGCCGTCCCAGCGTCAGGGCCTCGGATGTCACCGCGAGCGCTGTCGCCGACAGCAGGTTGTTCAGGAGCTTCGCGGTCTGGCCCTGGCCGGGCTTGGGCCCGACCCGGAGGATCACCTCCCCGAAAGTCTCGAGCAGTGGGCGGACCCGGTCGAACACCTCGCCGTCGCCCGATGCGAGGACCGTCAGCTTGCGGGCGCGCGCGCCGCTCACCCCGCCCGTCAAGGGCGCGTCCAGATACGAGATTCCTGCTCCCTCGATGCCCGCCGCGACCTCGACGGCTGCCGGCCCGGTCGTGGACAAGTCGATGAACGTGCGCACGGCGCTGCCTGCGCGCACCTCGTCGGCCACCTCGCGAACCACCGCGGGCGACGGCAGGCACGCGAAGACGACCCCGGCGCGGTTCGCGACGTCGCGCGCGCTCTCACAGGCCCGGGCGCCGCGCTCCGCGGCCTCGGCGAGCGCCCCCGCACGGACGTCGTGAACGACGAGCTCGTGCCCGCCGTCGAGCAGTGCGGCGGCGATCTCGGAGCCCATCGCGCCGAGACCGATGAGGCCGACGGTGTCGGACCGATCGGTCAACCGTCCCCCTGTGAGTCGCTGTTCTGAGGCCCCGAGTGGTTCTCCCCCAGGACCTCGCGCGCCACGCTGAACGCGTTGAGCGCGGCGGGCACCCCGCAGTACACGGCCGACTGCAGGAGCACCTCCTGGATCTCCTGCACGGTGCAGCCGTTGTTGAGCGCGCCGCGGACGTGGAGCCTGAGCTCCTCGGGCCGGTTGAGGGCAGTCAGCATCGACAGGTTGATGAGGCTGCGGTCACGACGGGTGAGGCCCGGCCGCGTCCAGACCGTGCCCCAGCAGTACTCCGTGACGAGCTCCTGCAGCGGGCGCGTGAACTCATCTGCGTTCGAACGGGAGCGATCGACGTGATCGTCTCCCAGCACCTTGCGGCGCATTGCGTCCCCCGCTGCCATCCTCGAGCTTGTCATTGGTGTCGTCGCTCCCTTTCTGTGGTCCTGACCGGCCACTAACTGCCGGCTCCTACCGGCGCGTCCCCCTCGTCGCGCGCCATCTCGAACAGCGTCTGGGCGGCGTTGCGAACGTGCGTGATGCTCGCCTGCTTCGCGGCCTCCGCATCGCGGCGCTCGATCGCCTCGACCAGCGTCCGCATCTCCTCGACCGCCTTCTTGGGTCGGTCGGGAGCCTGAAGCGTTGTCGCGCGCATCAGCGCGATGCGCGCCTGAAAGCTCTCGAGGATCTCCCGCACGGTCCCGTTGTCGGCGCCGTCGAGGAGGACGTTGTAGAGCGCCCGCTTTGAACGGAGGAGCTCCATCGGGTCCCTGGACTTCCGATAACTCTCCTCCATCGCCTCGAAGGCCTCGCGCAGCTGCCGAACCTGGTCGTCGGTCGCGCGCTCGGCGAACTGGCGCGCGATGAGGCCCTCGAGCTCCGCGCGTACCTCGTAGATCTCCGCCGCCTCCTTCGGCGAGGGCGTCGAGACGATCGCCCCCTTCTGCGGCACGTTCGTGACCAGCCCTCGCGCGGCGAGCTGGCCCAGCGCCTCGCGGATGGTCGTGCGCGAGACGCCGAACCGCTCGACGAGCTCGCGCTCCAAAAGCCGCTGACCCGGCCGCAGCCGCAGCTCCAGGATCTCCTGCTCCAGCAAGCGCAGCACCTGCTCCCGCAGCGGGGTCGCAACGCGGTCCAGGGCGTGGGCCAGATCCGGGGCCGAGCCCGCGGCGCCGTCGCCGCTCAAGGCGGGGGTCTGTTCGCTACCTGCCTGTTCCATATGATCGCATGATCGTCATATTGTATGACGATCCTACCATCCGACGAGATGGTTGTCCAATTTCCGTCCACCGGAAACGGACGGGAGATCGGGCCCGCCCCGGAGAGGACTGGCGAGGGCGCCGCGGCGGCTGGCCGCGTCTCAAGCTCGGGCGGGGCTTTCAGAGGCTCAACCGGGCGGGACGCTGCCGACGGGCCGGGTGCGGATCGTGCGCACGGCGTCGATTGCGTTGCGGCTGAAGACCTTGTCTGCGCGACGCGCGTTCTCCGCGATCACGGCCACGACCGTGACGAGCTCGTCGCGGCGCATGACGACCACGCGCAGGCGCTGGCGCACGCCGGTGTCGGCGGCGGTGCCCCGCCCCACCACCTGGACGGCGGGGTAGCGCGCCGCGAACGGGCGCGGCTCGGAGGGCCGCAGCTCGCCCTCGAAGCCCGGGAGGGCGGCGAAGGTGCGCGCCGCGAACTGCGCGAGCGGAATGCCAAGCGCCTCGTCGGTGCGGTCGGGTGTGACGGTGATCGCGATCAGCTTGTCGGGCGAGCGCAGGATCGTCGTGGTGCCGCGGTCGCGAGCCGTCCACCCGGGCGGCTCCCCGATGGCGATCCCCGTGCGGCGGTTGAGGTGGGGGTCCCACCCGCGCTTCAGCTTGGGGAGCTTGTGCGCGGTCTCGACGCGCGGGGGCTCGGTCTCGGTGCGCTCCTCGTCGCCCCCGCCTCCGCACCCGGCGAGGGCGAGTGCCGCCGTTGCGAGCAGCGCCGCGGCGCGAGTGGATCGCCCGAGGGTCATGGTGCGCGCAGCGTACGCGCTGCGGGCGGGTCGTGGCGTCGGCGCTAGCGCGCGAGCTCGTAGCGCAGTTCGACCATCCCGCTGCGCATCGGCGTGACCGCGCGCAGCTGCATGGCGGGCAGCGGCCGCGCAAACAGGGGCTTGCCGGCGCCCAGCACGACGGGGACGACGGTGAGGTGGAGCTCGTCGAGCAGGCCCGCCGCGGCGAACTGCGAGGCGACGCCACCGCCGCCCACGACCCAGATGTTGCGGTTGCCCGCCGCGCGGGCGAGCTCGGGGTGGATCTCCTCGGCGGAGGCCTCCACGATCCTGACGTCGATCCCCTCCACATCGGGGACCGGCAGCTCGCGCGAACTCAGGACCCAGTAGGGCTTGCCCGCGTACGGCCACGCGGCGCCGGCCTCCAGCGTGTCCGCGACCTCGTCCAGGTGGGCGAGGATCCACTCGTAGGTGGCCGAGCCGCTGACCAGCGCCCCGACCCGCTCGTAGAAGGCGTCGTAGGAGCCGCCCGCTGCCATCGCGCCGGCCTCCGCGCCCGGCCCGTCGTAGCTCCCTTCGTAGCGGGTGAGCCAGTCGAGGCCGTCGTCCGGCTCGGCGATGTAGCCGTCGAGGGAGGCGGCCACGTAGTACTGCGTCAGGGGCATTCGAGCAGTAAACCAGCGCGGGGCCGCCGGCGCCCGTCCGGTGCGGGTCAGTCCGCGAGCGCGGGCAGCCCGTCGATGCTGTGCCCCGCGACCTCGACCTGCTCGGCGCGGTAGCGCTCCTCGCCGACGACGCGCACCCGCTTGGCCACCGAGAGCGCGTGGTGCTCGCGCAGGCCCTCGAAGCGCAGGAGCGGCACGCCGTAGCCGCAGGAGTCGGAGATGCGCGTGACGTCAACCCGGATGATCGAGCGGCGCGCCTCGGGGACGGAGGGGTCTTGGAAGTCGGCGCGCTGGAGGAGCTCCGCGAAGCGCGGGTCGTCATGGCGGATCACCTCCCCGCGGCCGTGGAGGCGCAGGATCCGCGGCGGGCCCTCGAACGCGCAGAGCATCACGCAGATGCGCCCGTTCTCGCGCAGGTGGGCGATCGTCTCCGAGCCGCTGCCGTACACGTCCAGGTAGGCGATCTCGCGCGGGCCGAGGACCGCGAGCGAGCCGATCGGACCCTTGGGCGAGAGGTTCACGTGCCCGTCGGCTGAGAGCGGGGCGGTCGCGACGAAGAACATCGCCTGGCGCGCGATCCACGCGCGCTGGTGCTCGGTGATCTCGTCGTAGACCTTGCCCATCGTGTTTTCCGGTGCGGCCGCACGCCCCGAGCAGGATTCGAACCTGCGGCCTACTCCTTAGGAGGGAGTCGCTCTATCCAACTGAGCTATCGGGGCCGAGAGGGTCAGTCTAGGGCTCGGGTCCCCTGCCGGCGACCGCGGCAGGCACCCTCCAGGAGTGGGCCCGCGGCTGGTTACTTGCCGCCGCCCCCGGTTGTTAACGTGCCGCCCCGGCCGGGGGGACAGTTACCGGGAGCGCTCGCTCCCGCTTCCGAACAGGAGGACTGTCTATGGGACAAAAGCGCGCGATCTCGATCATGCTCGCGCTCGCTCTCGCCGCGTTCGCCGCCACCACCGTCGCGCCCGCGGCCGCGGAGGCCGCCTACGGCGCGATCGCGGTGAACCCGAACACGGGGGCCGCCGGCGTGAGCTGGGGGTACTCGACGAAGAAGGCAGCGAAGAAGCGCGCCAAGCGCGAGTGCATGGGGCGCTGCAAGGTCGTGGTCTGGGTGCGGAACGGCTGTGCTGCGGTCGTGCACGCCCGCGGCCGCTACTTCTGGGGCGCGGCCAGGAAGAAGGACACCGCGCTCAAGCGGGCCCGCAGGGTCGCCAAGCGCCGCACCGGCGTGAAGAAGGCGCGCCGGGTAGCCTGGACCTGCAGCGGCTGACCATGACGATCGAGCGGGCGGTACCGAACATCAAGACGAACCGGGTCGCCGAGACCCGCGCGTTCTTCGAGCGCCTCGGGTTCGAGGCCGTGATGGACCTCGGCTGGATCGTCACCGTCGCGTCGCCGGACAACCCGAAGGCGCAGGTCAACATCATCAGCGAGGATCCCGCGGCCCCGGGAATCTCGGTCGAGGTCGGCGACGTGGACGCTGTCCACGCGCAGGCCGTCGAGCACGGGCTCGAGATCGTCTACCCGCTCCGCGACGAGGAGTGGGGCGTGCGGCGGTTCATGCTGCGCGAGCCGGGCGGCACGACGGTCAACGTCGTCTCGCACCGCCGCGGCTAACCGTCCGCCAGGTACGCCGCTCGGAAGATGCGCACGGCCTCGTCGGCCCAGCGGTCCAGCTCGTCCTCGGTGAACCTGGCGCGCGGGTCGAACATCGCGCGGTTGATCGGGATCGAGAGCACGAGCCAGTTGAACTGCTGGGCGGCGAGGCCCGCGTCCTCCACGGCGAGCAAGCCGGCCTCACGCAGCCGCTCGAACTTCGCCTGGAGCGCCTCGACCGTGCGCCCGTGGCCCCGCTCGGCAAACACCCTCCCAAGCTCGGGGAACCGCCCGACCTCGGCGATCACCAGGCGGCGCAGCTCGAGCAGCCGCGGCTCCCTCACGACGCGGACGAGCCGGCGCGCCAGATCGCGCAGCCAGGACTCGACGTCCTCGCCGTCCTCCGTGTCTGCGATCAGCTCGAAGAACGGCCTGCCCACCTGGTCGATCGTCCGCAGGACGATCTCGTTGAAGAGCGCCTCCTTGCCGCCGAAGTGCTCGTACACCGTCTGCTTGGCGACCCCGGCGCGCGCCGCGATCTGATCCACGGTCGTGCCGAGGTAGCCGCCGCGCAGGAACAGGTCGGTGGCGGCGTCGAGGATCGCCTCGCGCTTGGCTGGCGATCGCCGGGCGGCACCTTCTCGCGCGCGCCCCTCGGTGTTCGTCGGCTTTGGCATCGGCTGTCCCTTCCGCGGCGAGCATAGGCACCGCCCGCACCGGCTCATGACTGTATTAGACTAGACCGTCTAGTCTAGCTTCAAAAGAAGGAGGAAGCCCCATGTCCTTTCAGGCCTACCTCGACAACATCGAGAGGAAGACCGGCAAGACGCCCCGCCAGCTGATCGACGAGGCCAAGGCGAAGGGCTTCGGCGAGGACACCAAGGCGGGCGAGATCGTGGAATGGCTCAAGGAGGACTACGGGCTGGGGCGCGGCCACGCGATGGCGATCGTGCACGTGATCAAGCGGGGGCCGGTGATCAGCGACAAGCACGTGGGCGCCGGCGGTGCGCACAACGACGAGTCGAACGTGCTGCACCTGGACGGGATCGCGAATCGCTGAGCGACGGTCAGCCGCGGCGTGCGCGCAGCACGCGCCACCAGGCGGACGGGCGGCGCAGGAGCGTGAGCGCGAGCGGCAGCGAGTCGAAGTAGGAGACGCGCTCGCTGGCGAGACCGTCGGGCCTCAGGACGAAGCGATCCACGGCGCGCCACGAATTCGGCCTGCCGCCGGCGGTGCCGGAGAGCGTGAACTCGATGAGCACGCCATCGCTCGTCGCCCCCCAGCTGTGCACTCGGCCGGTGAGGTCCGGGACAGCCGCGAGCAAGCGCGCGAAGACGCGTTGTGCGTCGGCGAGCGTGGTGGTCGTGGGCGTGAGCGGGGCTGCCAGGCGCACATCCGCGGCGAGGAGTTCCACCAGGCCCTCGGGCAACGGTGCCGCCCAGTACGAGGCAAAGCGCTCCACGAACTCCTCCGCCGCCGCCCGCTCGCCCGGCGCGTTCACCCGGACTCCGCGATCACGTCCGAGCCGGGGCGCGCGTAGTCGTCGCGGCGCTTGATCAGAAGCCACCTCGGGCGCGGGCTCGCGCTCGTGCGTTGCAGGGCGAAGCCGCCCTCCAGGCGCTCGCCGTGCAGCACGAAGACGGCGTGCCCGCGCTCGATCGCCTCCGGCCACGGCACGCGGCCGCCCTGCTCGTAGGCGCCTGAGTCCCAGACCTCGAGCTCGCCCTCGGCCGGTTCGCCCGGCTTGGCCTCGAACGCCATGCGCTTGTCGGCGGGGTCCATCGACGGCCCCTTGGGCAGCGCCCAGGCGCGCAGCTCGCCCGCGACCTCGAGCTGCAGCTCGAACCCGCTGCGGCCGACCCGGCGCAGCACCCGGAACGGCCCCGCGGGCACGCCGCGGATCGCGAACTGCTCGTGGCCCTCGACCTTGACGCGCTCGAGCGCGCTCTCGGGATCCCCGTCGACCCCGAGGCGCTCCGCGAGGGCCGCGACCGCGTCCGCGCCGCCTTCGGCGTGGATCAAAAGCTCGCCCGCCTCTCCCTCGCGCACCCAGCCGAGCAGCCCGAGCTCGCCCGCGAGCTCGACCACGTCATCCGGGCTTCGCCCCGCGCGCGCCGCGACGCCAACGGTGATCCGCGCGGCGTCGGTTGCCTGGGAGGTCGCGCCCACGCCCGCAGGCTAGACCACCGGGGTCGCCGCGCTACTCGCAGCCGCGCCCGTCGCCGTCGCCGTCGAGGTTGTGAGGGTCCCTGCCGGTCACCGTGACCGGGCGGCCGATGTCGGCGCAGTCGAGGTCCGGCGGGTATCGCGGCACACAGGGCGTGTAGCCGGGCTCGCAGCCTCCCCCGCCACCGCCGGCGCCGCCGCCACCGCCGGGGGCCGAGGTCGGCTCGCTGCGCGGCCGCGAGCCGCCCGCGGGCGCGTCGGGATCGCCGTCGCACGTGTCGCTCGCCCACAGCCCCCGGCCCGCCGCCCGCGCCTTGGCGGCGAGGCGCCGGAAGAGGTCGGCGAACTCGACGTTCGGCGGGATCGTCAGGGTGACGGCGTAGCCCTCCTTCAGGAGCGCGGCGTTGAAGAAGGTCCCGCCCCGCAGCCACAGGTAGATCAGATCGCGCCCGTAGCGGTCGGTCCGCTCGACGCCGTGGCGGTAATAGACGGTGTCGCCGGGTCGCAGCAGCGACTTCGCGAACTCGGACGCCTCCCGGCCGAAGCACTCGGCGCCGCCGTAGACCTCCGGCGTGTCGACGCCGATGATCCGCGAAGCCCCCAGGGCCTCGAGCTCGACGGTGTCGCCGTCGGTCACCTCGACGACGGTCGTGCGCTTGGCGTCGGCGGGGATGCCGGGGGCGCGCTCCGGTCGCGAGACGCTCGACTTCGGCTCGCGGTCGCGCTTGCGGCTCTCACGCCGCTCGCTCGCCGGGCGCTCGCGCTTGCCCCCGGGCACCGCCGCACGGTCGCGCCGCTCGTCGTCCCCGCCCACCTCCTCGCACCCGCCGAGTGCGAACGCGAGCAGCGCGAGCGCGCACGCGGGCACGAGGCAGCCTCGCCTTGTCGTTCGCAGCGTTCGCATCCCCTCGTATGAGTCGCCCTTCGAGGTCGGTCCCTGACCGTAGCCGCCGCCCGCGACGTCCCCGCGCGACTTCGACCTTTTGTGGGATTACTCGTCGATCTGTCGCGCTCGCGAGTGCGACCGTCGCGACCTCGACGTTTGGTGGGATCAACCGTCGGAACGTCGATGTCGCGGGTGGGCGCTCAGGCGGTGTCATCGAGCACGAGCGCGCGCAGGCTCTCGTACTCCTCGCGGCACGCGGGGCAGCCCTCGAGGTGTGCCGCCATGCCGGGGACGCGCTCGTCCGCGGGCTGGCCCGCGAGCTCGAGATCGACGTAGCGGTCGAGGAGGTCGAAGCACTCCTCGCAGCCCAGCTCGGGGCCTGCCGGGCCGAGCAGGCGCGCGAGCGCCTCGCCGCGAGGCGAGCCCGCGCTCACGGCGCCACCTCCCCCGCCTCCACCTCGGCCGCCAGCGCCCGCCGCAGCTTGCGGCGCGCGTCGTGGAGCGTCTTGTAGAGCGCGCCGCGCGTGGTCTCCAGGCGCTCAGCGAGCACATCGATCGGCACCTCGTTGAGCGCGAGCGCGACGAAGACCCGGCGCTGGTGCGGGGTCAGCTCCGAGTCGACGGCTGCCTTCAGGCGGCGGAGTTCGCCGCCCTCGCTCGCGGGCGCGGCCCCGTCGGCGCGGCCCAGCGCGCCCCAGAGGTCCGGCTCCAAGAGCACCTCGCGTTCCTGCCAGGCGCGCCGGCGCAGCTTGACGCCCGCCTCGACGATCGCGAACTTGTACGCCCAGGTGGTGAAGCGGCTCTCGCCCCGGAACTCGTCGAGCTTGGCGAGCACCGCCATCATCGCGTCGTCCGCCGCCTGCATGGCGACGTCCTCCAGCTCCTCGCCGCGCACGTGTGCGAGCGCCGCCCGGCGCCGCCCGAGCTCGAACCGGCTCGCGCGCACCATGAGCGCGTGCAGCCGCGCGAGCGCCTCGTCATGCTCGGGGCCGCCCGGACGCAGGTTGCGAAGCCACCACTCCGCCGTCGGCCTCTCGGCCGCCGCGCTCCCCGGCGGATGGGTCTGGGCATCGCCCACGAGCCGAGCATAGACCCGGCGGCCCCGCGACGCCGGTTGGCGGTGCGCCGCGTCGCCGCGGCCGCGGCGACGAGCGAGCTCCGCCTCCGGCGCCCCGCGGTCATGGCCCACCGGCGAGCTCGGAGAGCGGCGTATCGGGATCGCGCAGCGCGTCGCGCGAGACCGCCCGCCGAGAGCGGATCAGAGCTTCGACCTCGGCGCCCACGTCCCAGACGTTCACGTTCATCACCGCCGCGACCCGCCCCTCTCTGAGCCAGAACGCGAGGAACTCGCCGTCGTCGGGATCTCCGCGCAGGACCACCTCGTCGAAGCTGGGCGCGAACCCCCGGTACTCCATGCCGACCTCGTACTGGTCGGAGAAGAAGAACGGCAGGCGCTCGTAGCTCGCCGGCCTGCCGAGCATGGCCCGCGCGGCAACCTCGGGTTGATGCAGGGCGTTCGCCCAGTGCTCGACGCGCAGCTTTAGCCCGTAGAACGGGTGCTGGGCGTTCGCGACGTCGCCAGCGGCGAACACCCCCTCAGCGCTCGCCTCGAGGTTCGCGCCCACCGCGATCCCGTCGTCGATCTCAAGCCCGGCGCGCTCGGCCAACTCGGTGCGGGGCGCGACGCCGACGCCCACGACCACCAGGTCGCACTCCACGCGCTCGCCGTCGGCGAGCTCGACCGCCTCCACCGCTCGGTCTCCGGCGATGCGCTCCACGCCGACCCCGAGGCGCAGGTCGACGCCGTGCGCGCGGTGCACGTCCGCGAAGAACTCCGAGGCGCGACTGCCGAGCACGCGCTCAAGCGGCAGCCTCGCCGCCTCCAACAGGGTCACCTCGGCACCGAGCTGGCGCGCCGACGCGGCGACCTCCGAGCCGATCCAGCCCGCGCCGATCACCGCGACGCGCGCGCCGGGGCCGAGCCGCTCGGCCAAGGCGTCGGCATCGGCGAAGTCGCGCAGGTAGTGGACGCCGGGGAGCTCGGCGCCGGGGACGGGCAGACGGCGCGGCTCGGCGCCGGTGGCCAAAAGCAGCCGCCCCCACTCAAGCCGGTCGCCGCCCGCGAGCACGAGCTCGCGCGCGTCCAGGTCGATCTCCTCGACGGTCGTGCCGAGCCGCAGCTCGATGTCGTGCCCGTCGTAGAACTCGGCGGGATGGACCCGGGGGTCCTCGCGGCTAGCCTCCCCGCGCAGGTACTCCTTGGAGAGCGGCGGGCGCTCGTAGGGCAGCTCGTCCTCCGCGCCGATCAGCACGATCGGCCCGTCGTAGCCCTCGTTCCGCAGCGCCTCGGCGCCCTTGGCCCCGGCCAGCCCGCCGCCGACGATCACGAACGGGGCGGCCATCAGCGCATCCCCCCGCAGAGCGCCAGGAACTCCTGCCGCGAGCGCTCGTCCTCGCGCAGCTTGCCGAGCAGCGCCGAGGTGACCGTGGCCGCGCCGACCTTGCGGACGCCGCGCAGCGACATGCACATGTGCTCCGCCTCGATCACCACGCCGACCCCGCGCGGCTCCAGCGTGCGTTCGAGCCACTCCGCGATCTGCGTGGTCAGCCGCTCCTGCACCTGCACGCCGCGCGCGAAGAAGTCGACCACCCGAGCGAGCTTGGAGAGGCCGACGATGCGCTCGCCCGGCAGATATCCGACGTGCGCGACCCCGACGAAGGGCAGCAGGTGGTGCTCGCACAGCGAGTGGAATGGGATCGCGCGCGCCACGACGAGCTCGTCGTAGCCGCCGTCTTTGGGGAACGTGGTGGGGTTGAACGGCGTCGGGCTGAGCAGCTCCTCGTAGACGTCAACGATCCGCCGCGGGGTCTCACGGATCGACTCCGCCTCGACGTCGATCCCGAGTGCCTCCAGCAGATCGCGCGCCGCGGCCTCAGCGCGCTCGCGATCCAGCGGCGGTGGTGCGGCACGCAGGGCCGTCGCACCCGGCGGCGCGGGCTGATCCTGCGTCTGGAGGTCGAGGACGTCGGCGGCTTGGGCTGCTTGCGAGATCGTCATGTCTACTTAGCGCCGCCAGCCGCGCACCTCTTACGTCCTGCCCGCCCGTTGTCACACTTGCACCGTGCGCGTTCTCGCCGTCACCCACCAGCGCGACGCCGCGGCCGGCGTCTTCGCCGACGCGTGCGCGGACTTCGGCGCCGAGCTCGACGCTTGGTGGATCGCAAACGGCGAGGCGCCGCCAGCCGACCCGCTCGGCTACGACGCCGTCTTCGCCTTCGGCGGCTCGATGAACGCGCACGAGGAGGACCAGCACCCCTGGCTGCGCGACGAGAAGGCACTCCTGCGCGCGCTGGTCGAGCGTGAGGTGCCGCTCTTGGGCGTCTGCCTGGGTGCCCAGATGCTCGCCGACGCGCTCGGCGGCAGCGCTCCCAAGGCCGCGCAGCCCGAGTTCGGCTGGCACCGGGTCGAGGTGCTGCCCGCGGGCGAGCAGGACCCGCTCGTCGGGCCGCTTAAGCCCGCGTTCGAGGCGCTCGAGTGGCACCGCTACGAGATCGCGCTCCCGCCGGGCGCGGTCGAGCTCGCCCGTAGCGCCCTGTGCGTGCAGGCCTTCCGGGTCGGGTCGGCCCCGGCGTGGGGAATCCAGTTCCACGCCGAGGTCAGCGAGGCCGACGCCCTCAGCTGGCTCGCCGACGACCGCGGCGAGGACTACTTCATCGCGACCGGCATCGACCCGGCGCGGCTCGAGGCCGAGATCCGCGAGCGCATCGGCGCCTGGAACGACCTCGGCCGCGAGTTCTGCACGCGCTTTCTGCGGGTGGCCGCGGGCGCCCGCACCCCCGCCTAGCGCGCCGCCCGGGCAGGGTCAGGCCCCTTCACCCTCGTCCTCCTCGTCGTCGCTCGCGTAGAGGCTCTCGGAGGCGATCTGGCGCAGGCGCCGGTCCCAGAGCTTGATCTCGACGTAGAGGTCGTCGCCGCCGAAGCCGTGCACGGCGTCGACCGCTACCAGCGTGAAGCGCCCGTCGCGCACCGGCGCCTGGTCGAGGACCTCGCCGTCGAGCTCGGCGGTCGCCGCGACCGCGCCGCCCACCAGCGGCAGGCCCCAGATCAGGGTCACGTCGCCGCCGCGGCCCGCCTCCGCGCGCCACTCGCCGATCACGTCGTCGGAGAGGTCGACCTGCCAGTCCGGGTTGTCGGCCGCGGTGATGTCGGTGAAGTCCGCGCTGGAGCGCAAATCGACCGGCTCGCCGTCCTCGCCCCGCGCGTAGGAGACCCAGCCGAAGTACTCGATCGTCACGGGCGCGCTGCCCGTGGGCGCGTCGGCCGGCACCACCGGCTCGCGCGAGGCGCCCGTCGCGGGCACCCACACGCGCCCACCCCAGGCGCGCTCGGGGAACCAGCGGATCGACTCCGGATCGAGGGGCGAGCCCGCGTCGGAGGCGTGTTTCGCGCACGCCTCGGCGAACTTCTCTTCAAGGCGCTCTTTGAAGCGGCCCGTGGGCGGGCCCTCCTGGGTCGCGTCGGCGATGAAGCGCGGGAACGGCCTTGCGATCGGCGGCATCGAGACGAGGAGCCTAGTGGCCGCCGCGACCCAGGCGCTACCCGACCACCCGCAGCCGGTGCCGCGCCGGGCTGCGGTCGAGGTTGCCCGCGGCGTCGCGCGCGCGGACCTTGAAGGTGTACTTGCCCGGCTTCAGCTTCAGGGTCAGCGGGGAGGAGCAGCGGCGGAAACGGCGCTGGCGCTTCGGCACGCCCTTGCCGGCGAGCGCGCACTCGAACCGGACGGGCCGCTCCGACGCGCGGAACGCGAAGCGCGCCCGGGCCCGGCTGCCCTTCGCCTGGAGCCTGCCCTTGGGCTTTTTGGTGAGGGTCACGTTGGGCGCCTTCGTGTCGACCGTGAAGGTGACCCTGGCGGGCGTGGGGTCGGCGTTGCCCGCCTGATCGACGGCGCGCACGCGAAGCGTGTGCTTGCCGTCGGCGAGGGACACTGCCGGGCGGTGGCTCGCGGCCGCCGAGCACGGCGCGAAGTCGGCCTCATCGAGAGCGCACTCGAAGCTGGAGCCCTCCTCCGACGAGGAGAAGCGGAAGGTGGGTCGCGCCTTTCGGGTCCGGCTGGCCGGCTTGGCGGTGATCTCGGTGTCCGGCGGCTGCGTGTCCACCCGCCATGAGAACGACCTCACCTCCCCCTCGCCGGTGTCGTTGAACCCGAGGGCGTCGAACCTGTGCTGGCCGTCGGCCAGTCCGGTGAAGATCTGCACCGAGGCGCAGTTCTGGAACGGTGCGCCGTCCAGCCTGCAGCGGAAGCCGTCGGCGCGGCCATTCAGCAGGCTCGTGGGGGCGGAGAGCGCGAAGGTGGCGGTGGTCTGCGACGTCACTGGCGGCGGGGTGATGTCGAACACGACGCGGGGCGGCGGCTCGGGCCCCCAGTTCGGCGCCGATTGGGGACCCGCGTCCTGGTCCACCAAGAACTCCGCCGAGCCGTCCGAGTTCATCCGCCAGATCTCGTGACTCGAACCTACGCTGCGCCGGAACACGATCTGCACGCCGCCCGCGTGCGGGGAGAAGGCCGGGGCGAAGTTGTTGTTGCCGGTCCCGACGGTCGACTGGGCGCCGCCGTTGGCGTTTGCGACGCGGATCACCGCCCCGGCCCCGCTGCGCCGCTCGAACGCGATCTTCGTGCCGTCGGGGGAGACGGTCGGATCCGCGTCGTCGTTGCCCCCCGTGACGACCCCCTGCACCGCGCCGCCGTCGACTCCGACCTTCATGATGTCGATGTCCCCGCCGATCCGGCGCTCGAAGATGATCGTCTCTCCGTCGGGGAAGAACTCGGGGTTGCGGTCGTCGCCGGTCGTGAGGCGCCGCCGGTTCGACCCGTCGGCGTCCATGATGAAGAGGCCCGCGGCTCCCCCCTGCTCGGTGCGGAACACGATCCGCTCGCCGTCAGGCGAGAACGTGGGGGTGACGTCGTTGACGTTGTTGTCGGTGAGCTGGCGCACGGAGCTCCCGTCGGACCCCTTGACGAAGATCTCGTAGTCGTCGCCCACGAACCACGCGAAGACGATCTGCCGCCCGTCCGGCGAGTAGGCCGGGTCCGCGCCCTGGCCCTGCTGCCGCAGGTCCGCTCCGTTGAACTGGACCGAGCGGATGCTGCTCCCGGCCGCGTAGATGACCCGCCCCGGATCCCCTGGGAACGCGGCCTCGGCCGCTGGCGCACCGGCAGCGGCAAGGGCGACCGTCGCGACGGCCCCTGCGCACCCCTCGAGGACTCTCGCTCTGGTGACTCGCACGCGGCGACGAACGGCTCACTAGAGGTCGAATCTGCGCGCGAACTCTCTCACGCCGGAGCGGCCGGCGCAAGCCCGAACCGTCAGCCGAGCGCCGCGCGCAGGTCGGCGGCGGCGCGCTCGGGGGCGTAGGTGTTGATGTCCACGCCGGTGCCGAGCTCGAACCCGGCGCGGATCGTGATCCGCGGGAGGATGTCGATGTGCCAGCAGAACTCCTCGGTCCCGCGCGGTGCCGTGCGCACCCAGAGGTTGAACTGCGGAAGCTCCCCGAAGGCCCCGGCAAGCGCGCGCAGCGCGGTCGCGAGCATCGCGGCGCCGCCCTGGCCCTCGGCCGCGAACGAGGGCGCCGGCCTGCGCGGCACGATCCGCAGCTCGAACGGCGAGCGCGAGGCGAACGGGCAGAACAGGATCGCCTCGTCGTCGATCGCGACCAGGCGCTCGCGCCGGCGCACCTCCTCGGTCGCGGCGTCGGCGAGCAGGTGCGCGCCCATCGTGCGCTGGTGGTAGGCCTCGGCGCGCTCGCGCTCGCGCGCGATCTCCGCGGGGACGAACCGCAGGCCGTAGACCTGCGCGTGGGTGTGCTCCAGCGAGGCGCCGGCCGCCGGGCCCTCGTTGACGATCAGGTGCACGTAGGAGGAGTCCTCGGCGAGCGCGCGCATCCGGGCCCGCCAGCCATCCATCGCGACCGCGAGCTCCTCGTCGCTGAGCGCGGCGAGGCTGGTTACGTGCCGCGGCGTGTTGATGATCACCTCGTGCGCGCCCTCGGCGGGCATCGAGGTGAACAGGTCGGTGGAGGCGTCGCGCGTCGAGGAGCGCAGCGGGTCGGCCTGCGCGGCCATCCCGGTCTCGACCATCGCCTGCGGCACGGCGCTCACGCGCGGGACCGCGCCGCCGCCCGCCGGCTCGTCGGCGCCGACCCGCACCTCCTCGGTGCCCAGCACCGGGTACAGGTTGGGCACCGCGCGCACGCGCCAGCCGGGCGTGTCCGGCTCGCCCGCGGGCCGGTCGGCCCAGGTCTCGCGCGGGGTGCGGTCCTCGCGGCCCTCGCAGAACGGGCAGCGCTCCGCGGCGTCCGGCTTGGGCTCCGCGCGCGGCGGCGAGAACGCCTCCGGGCGCTCGGCGCGGCCGGGCGCGAGCACGACGCGCAGCCCGGTGAGCTGGTCGATGCGGATCTCGGGCGCGCTCACGCGGGCGCTGCGCTCGCTTGTCGGCGCGGGCGGCTCAGTTCGACGGCGGTGGGACGGTCGGCTTCGCGCCCAGCTCGACCAGCGGCTTGAGCAGGTCGATCGGCAGCGGGAAGACGACGGTCGTGTTCTGGTTCACGCCCAGCTCGAGCAGCGTCTGCAGGTAGCGGAGCTGGAGCGTCGCCGGGTTTTGGCTGATGATGTCAGCCGCCTGCGAGAGCTTCTCGGCCGCCTGGAACTCGCCGTCCGCGGCGATGATCTTGGCGCGCCGCTCGCGCTCGGCCTCAGCCTGGCGCGCGATCGCGCGCTGCATCTCGGCGGGGATCTCCACGTCCTTGACCTCGACCGTCGTGACCTTGACGCCCCAGGGCTCGGTCTGCTCGTCGATGATCTGCTGCAGCTCGACGTTGAGGCGCTCGCGCTCGGCGAGCAGCGAGTCGAGCTCGGCCTTGCCCAGCACGGAACGCAGGGTCGTCTGCGAGATCTGGGACGTGGCGAGCAGGTAGTTCTCGACCTCGGTGATCGCGCGGTTCGGGTCGATCACGCGGAAGTAGGCGACCGCGTTCACCCGCACCGTGACGTTGTCCTTGGTGATCACCTCCTGCGGCGGCACGTTCAGCGTGACCGTGCGCAGATCGACCCTGACCATCTGGTCGATGATCGGGATCAGCAGGATCAAGCCCGGCCCCTTCTGCGCGATCAGGCGGCCCAGCCGGAAGATGACCCCGCGCTCGTACTCGCGGAGCACCCGGATCGCGGAGGCCAGGATGATCAGGATGAGGATCGCGACGATCGCGATCACTGCGAGTGCGGCGTCCATCAAGTCTCTCCTTCGCGCGGTGGGGTGGCGGCTTCCTCGTCGTCGGCTATCGGTCGGACCATGAGCGTGAGCCCGTCCACGGACTCGACGCGCACTCTAACGCCGGTGACGACCGGCGCGAGGTCCGGATCGACGAGCTCGGCGCGCCAGAGCGCGCCCTCCACGAAGGCCTGCCCGACGGGATCGAGCGCGACGCGCACCACGCCCTCCCGGCCGACGAGCTCCTCCTGGCCCGTGTAGACCGGGTTGCGGCGGGCCTCAACGACCTTCGAGACGACGATCGCGAGGCCGCCGCCGAAGAAGATCGCGATGCCGAGCACGAGCGGGACCGAGATCCCGAAGCCCTCGGAGTCGGTGTCGAAGAGCAGAAGCCCCGCGACCGCGAGCGCGACCACCCCCAGGCCGCCCAGGATCCCCGAGGTCGGCAGGTGCGCTTCGGCGACGATCATGCCCACGCCGAGGACGAGCAGCAGGATGCCCGCGGCGGTGACTGGCAGCTGCGCGGTGCCGTAGAGGCCGAGCAAAAGCGAGAGCAGCCCGATCGAGCCGGGGAAGATCAGGCCGGGGCTGAGCAGCTCGACGGCGAGCCCGAGCACGCCGGCGATCAGCAGCAGGTAGGCGATGTTCGGGTTGACGAGGAGCTGCAGGATGTCGTACTGCAGCGGCATGTCCCGCTCCTCGACGACGAGGCCCTCAGTGTCGAGCGTGCCCGCCTTCGGGCC
>DATCLC010000117.1:0-11394 GCA_036564135.1 Solirubrobacterales bacterium | reverse complement strand
CCGGAGAGCACCGGCGGCCGGGCGCGCGCGACCTTGAGCGAGCGCAGCGCGACCCAGGCGGGCCCGTAGTGCAGGATCCAGGCGCACTCGCCGTGGCGGGCGCGCCCGCGCAGCAGCCCGTCGGCGGAAGCCCAGGGGCGGTGGTGGCGGGCGACGAGGTCGCCGAACGAGCGCGTCCCGTACCCGCGCATGCGGGCATAGGTCTCGTCGATCGTGTCCCAGGCAAGCCGCTCGGGAACGCCGCCCACGGCGAGCAGGCAGTCGCGCCTGTACAGCTTCACCGCGCCGTGCACGTGGTGGTCGGGGATCGCGATCACGCGCCAGCCGCCGCGGCCGGGCTCGGCCAGGCGCCCGCCGGCGAGCCCGAGCAGGGGGTCGGCCCGGAAGCGCTCGAGCAGCTCGGCGAACCACTCCGGCGGCAGCTCGACGTCGCCGTCGAGCTTGCCCACGAACCCGAAGTCGCTCCACCCCGCGCGGCGCAGGCCGTAGTTGAACGCCCGCGCCTCGCGCGCCAGGGCGAGGTTGTCCGCGCCGGCGTCGGCCGGGGGAGCGGAGAGCGCCGTGACGAAGTCCAGCTCGGCCTCGAGTGCGCGCGCGATCTCGAGCGTGCCGTCGCGCGAGCCGTCATCCACGATCACCCAGCGGTCCGGGCGCCGAGTCTGGGCGGCGACCGCGCGCGCCGTCCGCCGCAGGTGCGCGGCCTCGTTGAAGACCGGGCTCACGATCAGAAGCCGCTCGTCTCGCTCGTGCATGCCCCAGACAACGGGCGCGCCCCCGCGCGGCTTGCGAACGAGGCGAGGAAGCAGGGCGGCGCCCCGCGCGTTCGTCGGATGGCGGCCCGAACCGCCCAAAATTCATGCCCTCAACGAGCCAAAGATCCGACGCCGCCCGGCGCCGCCGACGCGCGGTCGCAGGCCTCAGCGCGGCGGCGGCCCTGCTCGTCACCCTGCTCGTGGCGTGCGAGCCCGGGCCGTTCCCGCCCGGGTTCGCGCCCCGGGACCTCACCCGGGGAACCGCGGTGGCGCACCTGCTGGTCGATCGCCCCGTCACCGAGAGCGGGCCCCGGGACCCGACGGCGCTCGACGAGCTGCGCGACGAGTACCAGTTCGACGCGCTGACCAATCGCACCCTGCCGCTCGCGCACGCCCTGACCAGCGAGCGGGCGCTCACCGAGATCGCCCGCGCCGCCGGCATCGACCCGGGCGACATCGCGGCCTCCACTCAGAACACCGCGAGCGTGCCGCGCACGCTGGTCGAGCCAGACAGCGAGCTGCGCTCCCACCAGCTCGCCGCGGCGGAGCGACCCTACCGGCTCGAGCTGCAGGCGCGTCCGGGCGAGCCGGTGCTCGACGTCTACGCGGTCGCGCCCACCTCGGCGGACGCCAAGCGGCTTGCGGCCGCAGCCGCGACCGGCGGCAACGCCTTCCTCGCGGCGCTGGCGGCCGAGGGCGGCACGACCGCGGAGAACCAGATCACGCTCACGAGCCTCGGCCCGCCGCTCGCGGGCAGCGACGGGGCGCGCGCCGGGCTCATGGTCGCGCTGCTCACCTTCGCGCTGGCGTTCGCGGCCGCCTTCGCCGCGCTGAGCGCGGCCGCGCGATGGCGGCTGCGGAGCGCCGGGCTCGAGCCCGCGCGCGGCCGCGAGGCGCCGTCGCCCGCGGCTGAGCCCGGCGACGGCACCTGGCCGCGCACGTCCCGGCCGCTCCCGTGGGCGATCGCCGCGTTCCTGGGGTTGCTTTGGCTCGTGCCGTTCAACGCGATCACGCTGAACGTCTCCACCCCAATCGACCTCACGCTCGACCGGTTGGCGCTGCCCGCGCTCGGCGCGGTGTGGATCGCCGCGCTCATCCGCGGCGGGCCCGGCGCCCCGCACCTGCGCTTCACCCGGGTGCACGCGGCCGTGGCCGCCTTCGCGGGGGTCGCGGCGCTCAGCGTGATCGTCAACGCCGGCGACCTAGCCCGCGGGCTCGTCCTCGAGCTGCCGGTGAAGAAGCTGGGCCTGCTCGCCACCTACGCGGCGCTGTTCGTGATCGTCGCGAGCTCGATCCGGCCGCGCGAGGTGCGCCCGATGCTCACGTACGTGTTGGTGCTCGCGTGCGTCTGCTCGGTGGGGATGGTCTTCGAGTACCGCTCAGGGGCCAACCCGTTCTACGACATCGCCGCGCTCCTGCCGGGGCCCTTTACGGTGGCGCCCCCGCCCACTGGCTTCGACGAGCTCGGCCGGGGCTCGGTGAGCGGCCCCACCGACCACGGCCTCGAGGCGGCCGCAGTGCTCTCGATGACCCTGCCGATCGCGCTCGTGGGCTTCATCGAGCGCCGCGGGCTCTGGCCACGGCTCGCCTACGCGCTGGCGGCGTGCCTGATCGGCGCCGCGGCGGTCGCGACGTTCCGCAAGAGCGGCCTGCTCGCCCCGCTCGCCGCGGGCGTGACGCTCGTGTGGCTGGCCCGCCGCGAGGCCCTGCGGCTGGCGCCCCTGGCGCTCGTCGTCGCGCTCGTCCTGCCCTTCGCCTCGTTTCAGGCGCTCGGCTCGGTCACCGGCCAGCTCGATGCGGGCAACCTCGACGTCCCGACCGTGGGCGACCGCGTCTCGGACTACAACGCGGTCCGCCCGGATTTCCTGAGCCACCCCCTGCTCGGCGCCGGCTTCGGCTCTTACGAGCACGCGACCAACCCGGGCGAGAACCGCATCCTGGATTCGGACCTGCTCACGCGCCTCGTCGAAATGGGCGTGATCGGCCTGGCGGCTTTCCTGGCGATGATCGTCGTGGTAGCGGCCACGGCGGCGCGGATGGCCCGCGAGCGCGAGCCCCTCACCCGAGGTCCGGCGACGGCGATCGCCGCGGCGGCGGTGGCCTTCGGCGTGCTCTCAGCGTTCTTCGACGAGTGGTCGTTCCCGCACGCGCCCTACGTCTTCCTCACGCTCGCCGGCCTCCTCGCGGCGATGGCGCGCAGCGGGGAGCGCACCGCGCCCGCGAGCGCCGAGCGGAGGCGGGCGACCGGCAGGACGCGCGCGATCGCCGCTCCGAGGTCGCGGGCCGCCGCGGGGAAGCCCGCCCGCAGCACGACCAGGTAGCCGACCGCCGCGCACGCGAGCACCGCGCCGATGTGCGCGGTCGTGGGTAGGCCGGCGGCCTGCGCCGCCAGGTTCGCCGGCGCGCCCAGCGCGAGCAGCCCCACGGACGAGGCGCCCGCCGGGAGCAGGTCGCCGCCGAGCGTCCGCAGCGTTGAGGCCGCGGTGCCGCGCAGGAGCACCGCGTAGGCCACCCACAGGAAGATGAGGTGGACGACCGCCGCAGCCGCCGCCACGGCCACGAGCCCGTAGGGGGCGACGATCACGACCGCGGTGGCGTAGGCGGCGAAGTGCGCGACCCCGTAGCCCAAAAGCGCCCGGGCGCGGCCGAGCGCCATGAGCGCTGAGCCGCAGGCGTCGGCCAGCAGCGCCGCGACGCCCCCGAGGGTGAGGATCTGCGTGGGCACGACGGCGTCCTCCCAAGCGGAGCCGAACAGCCAGGGGATCACGGTCGGCGCGAGCAGCGCGAGGCAGGCGAGCAGCGGGAAGACGGCGACGGTGACCAAGTGCACCATCCGGCGGCGCAACTCGTGCAGCTCGTCGGTGCCCTGGGTGCGCGCGAGTACCGGGAAGGCGATCTGGATCATCGCCACGCTGATCTTGCGCTGGTACTCGACGGCCAGCTGGTAGGCGCGCCAGTACAGCCCCGCCTGCGCGGCGCCGAGCGTCGCCCCGACGATCGCGTAGTCGCCGTTGCGGAACCCGGCCCACGCGAACGTCGCGAGCGCCGCCGGGCCCCCGTAGGGCAGGAGCTCGCGCATCTGCTCGGGGCGCCAGCGCGGCCCCGGCACCGGCGCGAAGCGCAGCGCGAGCGCCAGCGCCACCAGGATCCCGCCGAGGCTGCCCAGCACGAGGGCCGTCGCGTCGAGGCCCGCGATCGCGAGCGCGACGGCGATCGCCACGCGGGAGGCGTTCAGCGAGAGCTCGACGATGCTGAGCCGCCGGAAGTCGAGGTTGCGGCGGAGCACGGTCATCGGCAGCGCGTACACCGCGCCGATCAAAAAGTAGGGGCTCGTGACCGCGATCAGCGTGGCCACCTCCCCGCCGAAGATCGGTTTCACGATGAGCGCCGCGACGGCCAGGGTCAGAAGCATCATCGGCAGCCCGGCCGCGAGCGTCATGAGCATGCCGCCCTCCAGGTGCGCCCGGCTGATCGACCGGCGCTGGACGATGGCGCTCCCCACGCCTTCCATCGGCAGCGAGACCGCGAGCTCGTGGACGATCACGACGATCGCGAACGCGCCGAAGGCGGCGGGCGGGATGAGCCGGGCGAGCAGCACCATGGCCGCCAGCAGTACGAGCTCGATCCCCACGCGCGAATAGGCGATCCATCGCAACCCGCCCGCGGCGGCGCCGACGAGCTCCTCGTTGGAGCGCACGTCGTCCGCGGGCGGTTCGGTCGCCATCGCCAAGCCAACGTGCGCGTGCGCGGGGCGCTTCCGCGGACCGCGATTCGTACCCGGGTTGTGCAGAAAATTCCCCAGTCACCCCGGTTGCAGCCAAGGCGCGCGCGGGCAGTATCCAGCCAATGCGCTTGCAGGGACGAAACCTCGTCCGCCTGGTGCTCATCCTGGCGGCGGCGGCGCTCGCCGTCGTCGCGGGCCGGGCGGTGCTGGGCGGGCCGGACGACGTGCTGCCGCGCGCGCAGGCGGCGACCAAGCGCGCGACACCCTCGACCCTGGACTCGGTGTTCAGCCGGGCGAACCGGGGGGACCGCATCCGGCTCGCGCCGGGCGACTACGGGACCTTCCGAGGAGGGGTGAAGGGCGGGCGCGTGCGGATCGTCGGCCCCAAGGGGCGCGGCGCCCGCATCGCGCTCGCCTTCGACGGCGCGCGAAACATCACGCTCAGCCGCATGACCGTTACGAGCGCGGTGCTCGAGGGGAGCACGCGCAACATCACCGTGCGCAACTCGACCTTCCCGGGGCAGGTGACCTTCCGCACGGGCGAGCTGCGCCGGGCGAACATCCTCTTCGAGAAGAACCTGCACGCCGGCTGGAACGCGTGCGGCAGCTGCGGCGAGGGCAGGATCTTCCTACCGGAGCGCACCAACGAGCCCTCGGGGATCACGATCCGCCGCAGCGAGTTCCGCGGCGGGATGAGCGACGGCATCCAGAACGGCTCGAACGGCACGCGGATCATCGGCAACACGTTCCACGACCTGGTGCCGGGCGGCCCGGGCGGCGTGCACACCGACGCGATCCAGCTCTACGGGTCGCGCAACACGGTGATCAAGCGCAACCTCTTCTACAACTACCCGGCCGGGATCATGGCCCCGGACGGTGCCGACCACGAGGTCATCGTCGACAACGTCTTCCGCGGGGACCGGGGCAACTACCCGTACGCGATCATGATCTGGTCTGACCAGGGCTCGGTGATCCGCCACAACACGCTCGCCGACGGCGACTGCCAGTTCAACCTGCCCTGCGGGATCCTCTCGATCGGCTCGAAGTCGGGGATGCCGCCCGGCCGCGGGACCATCGTCCGCGACAACATCCTGAGCGAGATCTCGATCGGCTCCGGGAGCGCCACGCTGGGGAAGCGCTCCCACAACCTGATCGCGCACGCGCCGGCGAGCGGCCACAAGGACATTCGCGGCAAGCCGCGCTACGTGGGCGGCCGCAACCCCAAGACCTTCCGGGACCACGCGCTGAGGCGGGGCTCGCCAGGGAGGGGTAACGCGAGCGACGGCACCGACCGCGGCGCCCGCGTGCGCCGCGGTCGGTGAGCCGCTCAGCGCGCCAAAGCCCGAATCAACCGGGCGGTCAGACGCCGAAGAGCCAGCGGCGGGCGCGCACGCCGTGGCCGCGCAGGCGGTGCGCGGCGCCCGTCGCCAAGAACAGCGGGACCCACTGCGAGCGGCCAGCGCCCACGCGGCGGCGCATCCGCAGGCCGTGCCACTCCCGCAGCCGCCGAGCGTCCGGGCAGGTCTCGAGCGCGAACGCCACCAGCTCGGCGTGCGGCTCGCGGTCGAGGGCGCCGCGGTCGTAGGCGCGGCTCGCCTGCCAGAGCGCCTGCCGCGCCAGGGCGCGCCGCGCGGCGGCGTGCAGTCCGTCCGCGCCGGGGACGTCGCGCCCGGCCCCGGCGAAGAATCGCTCGAACGCGGCGCGGCGCTCGGTCAGGTCGAGGATCGGGTCGGCCGAGCTGCGCAGCATCCCGTCGGGGTGGACCCGGTAGAGGGCCTGGGCGGCACCCTTGACGTAGGCGATGTCCGCGACCGCGGCGATGCGCAGCCACATGTTGAGGTCGCTCGTGTGCCTTAAGGCGGGGTCGTACCCGCCCACGCGCATCTGCACCTCGGTGCGCACGACTGCCTCCGGCGAGGAGATGCAGTTGTGGGCGCTGCGGCACCGGCGCTCGATCCAGCGCGCCCCGCTCCACACGCGGGTGCCGCGCCAGCGCTTGGGCACCCGCGGCGAGCGCCCGGGGCCGAAGTACGGGGCGCGCCCGTAGACCATCCCCACGCCCGGGTTGCGCTCCAGCACGGTCGCCGCGCGCCACAGCGCGCCCGGGACGAGCAGGTCGTCGGCGGAGAGGAGCAGCAGGCAGTCGCTGTCGGCCGCCCAGGCGAGCCCCTCGTTGGCGGTCGCGATCAGGCCGGCGTTCCGCTCGTGCCGGCGGTACTCGACGCGCTGATAGGCATCGGCGAGCCGCTCCCCCAC
Organism: Solirubrobacterales bacterium; assembly: GCA_036564135.1. Lineage (GTDB taxonomy): Bacteria > Actinomycetota > Thermoleophilia > Solirubrobacterales > 70-9 > RSA11. The sequence goes on along the minus strand of DATCLC010000117.1, from coordinate 4,662 downwards.
GGCGCGCGTGTCGTCGGGCGAGGCGTCGTCGATCACAAGCACCCGGACGTCCACGCCCTCCTGCGCGAGCACGGACCACACGCAGCCCTCGAGCAGGTGCCCGTAGCCGTAGCAGGGCACGATCACCTTGACGTGCGCCCGCCTCATGGTCTACGCGGCGAGCGCGGGTCGCGCGCTCTCGACCACGTCGAGGAGCGCCCGCTCGACCTGCGCGGCGGCGTCGTCCCACGACGCTGACGCCACGCTTTCCGCCGCGCGCCGCGCGGCCGCCTCGCGATCGCCGGCCGGCCTGCGCACGAGGCGCTCGAGCGCGTCGGCGAGCGCTGCCGGGTGCGCGTCGGCGTACTCGACGTTGTCATTGGCGAGCACGACGCGGTTGTGCTCCGCGTCGTTGACCACCGGGATGCACCCGGCGGCCAGCATCTCGTGGGGCACGAGCGAGACATTGGTGGCGGAGAGGACGAGACCCGCGACGCAGCGCCGGTACAGCGCCGCGAGCTCCTCGGGCCGCATCAGCCCGTGGTGCTCGAACCGAAACGGCAGGTCGCCCGCGGGCTCGCCGTAGGCGTGGATGGCAACGTCGGGGTTGCGCGCGGCAAAGCGCTCGAGCGCGATCACCGCGAGCTCGTGGCTTCGCCGCGGCGTCGACGGCCGCGAGAAAAAGCAGACGTCCCGGCGCTCGCCCGCGTCCGCCGCGCGGGCCCCGTAGATCTCGAGATCGCAGCCGAAGTCGAAGTGGTCGGCGGGCATCCCGTACTCGGCGCGCAGCCGCTCGGCCAACCAGCGCCCGGCGGTGAGCCCGTGGAAGCCGAACTTGTAGGTGGCTTCCGCGAGCAGGGCGAGACTGCCGGCCGGATAGAAGGCGGGCTCGAGGTCCTGGACGAAGTAGCAGCGCGCGCCTGCCGCGGGCGTCGCGAGCGCGGGGTACGCGGTGGGCCAGCTCGTGGCGACGAGCGCGTGCGCGTCCTCGATCCCGTCGGCGACGTCGCGCACCTCGGCCCGCACCCACGGCCACCACGACTCGACCGTTCGGCGGTGCTGCACGAGCTCCCACCCGTGCAGGTCGTAGACGTAAACCACGCAGCGGTGCCCGCGCCGCTCCAGCCCCGCAATGATCCGGAACATCGTCGTGTGGCCGCCCGAGCCCTCGCCCGGCGGACCGGTGATCCAGGCCACGGTCAGCGGCTCGCCCGGCGCCCACGGCGCGGGGCCGGGCAGCGGGCCGCCCGCGGCGGCGAGCTCCGAGGCGCGGTCGAGGTCCGCGCGCGCGACCGGGATCCGCGCGTACCCCGGCGGCTCGGTCGCCTCCAGGGCCCGCCGCAGGACCCGCGCGGCGATGCCCCGCATCCCCTCGGAGGCGAGCAGCCGGCGCGCCTGGCGCAGGCGCTCGCGCGGGGTGGGAGCGCTCACGCGGCCCTCCCGGCGGTCGCGACCGGCCGCTCGGCCCGCTCGCGCCCGAAGCGGCTCCGCCCGCCGAACGCGCCGGCGAGCGCGAGCGCGCCGAGCCAGGCGCACGCCGCAGCGAGTCCGAAGGCTGCCACCGTGGCCTTCCCGGGCGCGGGGCGGGCCGGCTCGATCCGGACCTCGCCGAGCCGCTCGATCCGGACCGAGGGCGGCGTCCCGGGCTCGTGCCGGGCCAAGTCCGCGAGAGCGGCGATCCCGCCTTCGACGAGACGCTCGGCCGCAGCGGGATCGGCCGCCTCGCCGGTCAGCGTCACGACCGGCGCCCCCCGGTCGCGCAGGCCCACGGTCAGAACGTATGGGCGGGCCCCGCGCGCCGTCGCCACCGTGCGCGCGACGGGCGTGGGGGCGGCGGGCAGGCTCAGGTCCGCGACGACGACCTGCAGCTGCTCGGGGGCGACGCCCACCGTCTCGGCGACGATCCGCCGGCCGCGGAGGCGCGCGATCTGCGCGGCGAGCGCCGCGGCGCGGTCGGACGCCGTGGCGGCGTCGCGCGCGGCGCCCGTGGCGAGCAGCGACGTACGCGTGTCGACCAGCGCCGCCCCGTCCGCGCGCGGCGCCTTGGGCTCGAGCACCGCGAGCAGACCCGCGCACGCGATGCCGATGGCGACCACCCCGGCAACCGCCTGCGCGCGCTTGGCCATCAGTCCCCGGGCCAGGCTGCCGGGCAGCTCCCCCGCTCCCATCCCCGCCATCCTCAGGCGGCACCTCCCGCGGGCGGCGCGACCGCGGTGCTCCGCCACCCGCGCCGCGCCCGCGAGACGAAGATCGCGACCGCCGCGGCGAGGGCGAAGGAGATCGCGAACGTAAGGACCGCCCACCGGATGTTCGCGCCGCGGTTGACGAGACCGCCGCTCGCCTCGCCGAGCTGGCGGAGCTCCACGCGAGACGCGGGATCGGTGCCCTCGCGCTCGGCGACCTCGTCGAGGTAGTCGGCCAGACCGGTCATCGCGGCGTCGGCGAGGCGCTCTGCCTCCCCGACGCTCGGCGCCTCCGCGTACACGTCCAGGATGGGCACGTTCGGGGTCACGCGGAAGCTCAGCGAATAGCCATCGGCGCTGCGCAGCAGGTCGGAGACACGCGGCTGGCTGCCCGGGACGGCCACGGCGCGGGGCTGCTCCGGGGTCGCGGGCGACGTAGTGCGCAGCAGCGCCGGGTCGATCCCCGCCCGCTGCGCGATGTGGTCGCGGACGGAGGGGCTCGCGAGCAGCGTCCCCATCACCACCGCCCGGCGCGAGAGCGCGTCCATACCGTAGGAGTCCTCCCGCAGGTCGACGAGGGTGGACCGGGGCGAGTCGACGAGCACCTGCGTGGACGCGCTCGCGAGCTGCGGCGTGCGCCACTCGACGTGGGGCGGCGCGAGCGAGACCGAGAAGTTGACTACGACCGTCGCGAGCAGCGCGACGCCCGCCACGGCCAGCAGCCCGCGGCGCGTGCGGACGAGCTCGTGCGCGAGCGCGCCGAGGCGAGCCGCGATTCCGGTCGTCCGCGCGCTCATCGCGGGGATCGCGGCTTGGCCGCCCGCGGCCGTTTCTTCGAGCGCCGCCCAGCGGGCGACGCCTTCTTCGCCGCGCGCTTCACCCGGCGGACCCCCTCCGGGGAGTGGCCGTTGGGCGTGGCGGGCTGCGCGCCGCCCCGCTCGCGGCGGCCGAGCAGCGGGACCGCAAGCACCCCGGCCGTCCCGAGCACCGCGACGAAGAGCGCCACGAAGAGCGCGGTCCCGAAGCCGGGCCCGCGGGTCTCCGAGCGCGCGGTCGCCGGCCCGAGCGCGCTGACCACCAGCTGCCGTTGGTCGGGGAGCGCCTGCTCGCCGCGGGCGGACTCGACGTACTCCGCGGTCTCGGCCAGCGCGGCGTCGACGAGCCCTTCGGCTCCGGCGGCGCTCGGCGCCTGCGCGCGCACGCGCACGATCGGCAGGCTGGGATCGGTCGACACGGTGAGGCGCATCGCCTCGTCGTCGGGCAGGTCGCTGGTGACCGGAGGCGGCGGCAGGACCTCGGGCGTTGAGCTCGCCGGCGGCGTCACCTCGAGCTCGTCGGGATCGAGGCCCGCGCGCTGCGCGATCCCGTCACGCAGGGGGCTCGTCGCGATCAGGTTCCCGAGCAGGATCGCCCTGATCGCCAGGGTCTCGATCCCGATCGCCCTTGCGTCGACCACCTGCGAGTCGGAGGTGTCCACGAGCAGCTGCCCGTCGGCGTGCCAGATCTCGTACTGGCGCGTCTCGGGGGGCAGGCCGGGGCGCAGGAAGACCAGCGCCCCGCAGGCGACCGCGACGGCGAGCACCACCGCGAGCGCCCGCCGGCGGGCGCCGGCCTCGCGTCGCAGCTCGTTCGCGCTGTCAAGCAGATCCATCGGTCCTCGTCGCTCGGCGCGGCCTGGGGCACGCCGCGCCATGCAAAGCAACGGGCGGCCGCCGGGGCTTCTTCCGGCTTGAGCCGGTGCCCCGCCTCGAGCCCGGCGCGCCTCGGGCGCGCCGGGCTCGGACGGTCCAGTTGCCCATCCGCGCAACCCCACTTGCGAAAGCTCAGCGGGCGCCTGGGCTCATGCGCGCGGCCGGCCGCGACCGGGGACCTTAAAGTAGGAAGTACTACTGTACGCTTTGCGCGCCGCTGCGGGGCGGCGTCATCCGACCGCAAGACCGCCAAGGAGGAGTCCGTGGCCACCGTCATCAAGCCTTCCTACGACGCCCAGCGCAAGCACTTCCTCTTCACCGACGAGCACCTCGACCTGCGCGAGTCGATGAAGGCGTGGGTGCTGAAGGAGCTCTACCCCCACCGCAACGAGTGGGAGGAGACGACGTGGCCGAACGAGATCATGCGCCGCGCCGGCGAACTCGGCTACCTCGGCCTCTGTTTCCCCGAGGAGTACGGCGGCCAGGGCGGCGACTACTTCTACTCCCTCGTGCGCGCCGAGTGCATGAGCTACTCGGGCTCCGGCGGCACCAACATGGGCTTCGCGGTGCAGACCGACATGGTGCTGCCGCCCATCCACCTGCTCGGCACCGAGGAGCAGAAGCAGCGCTACCTCGTCCCCGGCATCAAGGGCGAGCGGATCGGATGCCTGTGCATCACCGAGCCGGGCGCGGGCTCCGACGTCGCCGGCATCCGCACGACGGCGCGCCGGGAGGGCGACGAGTACGTGATCAACGGGTCGAAGATCTTCATCACCAACGGCGCCCGCGCCGACTTCGGGATCATCGTC
>DATCLC010000116.1:0-2903 GCA_036564135.1 Solirubrobacterales bacterium | reverse complement strand
CAACCTGCACGAGGTCAACGACGCCGCCACGGTGGTCGTCGAGCACGCCGACAAGAACGCGAACGTGATCTTCGGCACCGTGATCGACCCGTCGATGGGCGACGAGGTGCGCGTGACCGTGATCGCCGCCGGCTTCGAGGGCTACGAGACCCTGGCGCGCAAGCCGATTCAGGTCCGCGACCGGGCGCGGCGCCGCTCCGTCTCGCCGCTGGGCGACCGCGAGCGCCGCGAGCTCTCGGTGACCGAGGGCGACATCGACGTCCCGGACTTCCTGAAGGGCCGCTAGGCCGACCGGCGGCCGGGTCCGCCAAAGTCGCGTGGGCGGCCGATAGGCTGCCGCGCGATGAGCGAGCTGCGCCGCACGCCCCTCTACGACGAGCACTTCGCCTCCGGCGCCCGGCTGGTCCCGTTCGCGGGCTGGGAGATGCCCGTGCAGTACGAGGGCGTGATCGCCGAGCACCTGACGGTGCGCCGGGCGTGCGGGGTCTTCGACGTCTCCCACATGGGGCAGATCGAAACCGAAGGGCCCGGCGCGCTTGAGCTGCTGCAGCGGCTGCTCTCCAACGACGTCGCCAAGATCCCGGTCGGCGGCGCCCAGTACGCGGTGCTCTGCCGCGAGGACGGCGGCATCCTCGACGACCTCTTCACCTACCGCCTCGGCGAGGACCGCTACCTGACGGTCACGAACGCGGCCAACCACGAGCGCGACTTCGCCTGGTTCCGCGACCACGCCGAGGGCGCCGGTTGCGAGGTGCGCGACGCGCTCGACGCCTGGGCGATGCTCGCCGTGCAGGGGCCCGACGCGCGCCGCATCGCCGGCGGCCTGGCGGCCGGCGAGCTCCCGCCTCGCCTGCGCGCCGCGCCGGTCGAGGTCGCGGGCATCCAGTGCCTGGTCTGCGGCACGGGCTACACCGGCGAGGACGGCGTCGAGATCCTCTGCGCACCCGCCGACGCTCCGGCCCTCTGGCGCGCCCTGTTGGACGCAGGCGCCAAGCCCGCGGGCCTCGGCGCGCGCGACACGCTGCGCCTCGAGGCTTGCTTCCACCTGTACGGCAACGACATGGACGAATCGCGCAACCCGATCGAGGCCGGGCTCGGCTGGTGCTGCAAGGAGGAGACGGGTTTCATCGGCTCCGAGGCGGTCGCGAAGGCGCGCGCCGAGGGCACGGCGGAGGTGCTCGTGCCGTTCGCGCTCACCGAGCGCGGCGTCCCGCGCCAGGGCAACCCGGTGCTGGGCCCCGACGGCGAGCCCGCTGGCGTCGTCACCTCAGGCACGCACTCGCCCTGCCTCGAGCGCGGCGTCGGCATGGCGTACGTCGAGCGCGCGCTCGCGGAGCCGGGCACGGAGATCGCGATCGACGTGCGCGGCAAGCGGCGCGCGGCGCGCGTAGAGTCCAGGCCGCTGTACGCCAAGGAGCGCAGCTGACGGATCGGTCCAGACCCACCTACGGAGGAGAAGCTTGGCCGCGGAAGAGAGCTACCCCGACGACCTGAAGTACCACCCCGAGCACGACTGGGCGCGCATCGAGGGCGACGAGGCGACCTTCGGGATCACGTGGTACGCCCAGGACCAGCTCGGCGAGGTCGTCTTCTTCGAGCCGCCGGAGATGGGCGCCACGCTCACCAAGGACGAGACCTACGCGGAGGTCGAGTCGGTGAAGGCCGTCTCGGACGTGATCGCGCCGCTCTCCGGCGAGGTGATCGAGGTCAACGAGTCCATCGGCGAGAACCCCGAGAAGATCAACGAGGACCCCTACGGCGAGGGTTGGCTCGTGCGCGTCAAGCTGAGCGATCCGTCCGAGACCGACGCCCTCCTGGATGCGGACGCCTACCGCGCGCTGCTCGCGCAGGGCTGAGCGCCCGGCCGGGCAGCAGGGAGCGGGTGCTGGAAACCGGCGGAGCGCGCCGCGGCGCTCTCTAGGATCAGTCCGGTGAGCCGCTACACCTCAGCGACCGACGCGGACCGGCAGGCGATGCTCGCCGCGATCGGCGTCGGCTCGACCGAGGAGCTCTTCGAGCAGATCCCCGCCGACGTCAGGCTCGACCGCGAGCTCGACCTGCCCGAGGGCGAGTCGGAGCCCGAGGTCTACCACCACCTCACCGAGCTCGCCGCCCGCAACGTCCACGCCGACGCCGAGCTCTGCTTCCTCGGCGCAGGCATGTACGACCACTACTCGCCCGCGATCGTCGAGGCGATCACGCAGCGCTCGGAGTTCCTCACGCCGTACACGCCCTACCAGCCCGAGGTCTCACAGGGCGGGCTGCAGGTGATGTTCGAGTTCCAGACGATGATGTCGGAGCTCACCGGCCTGCCCGTCTCCAACGCGTCGATGTACGAGGGGCCGAGCTCACTGGCATCGGCCGCGTACCTCGCGCTCGGCGCGGCCAAGGGCAAGCGCCCGCGCCTTGTGATCTCGCGCGGCGTCCACCCGCACGCCCGCGCCACGCTCGCCACCTACGCCGCCGGCTGGGAGGCGGAGATCGTCGAGGTCGGGCTCGCGGGCGGGCTCACCGACGCTGCCGAGCTCGCGGATGCCGTCGACGAGCGCACCGCCGCCGTCTTCGTGCAGAACCCGAACTTCCTGGGCGCGGTCGAGGACCTGGAGGCGCTCGCGGCCGCCGCGCACGAGCGCGGCGCGCTCTGCGTGGCATCCGTCGACGCGATCATGCTCGGCGTCCTGCGCCCGCCCGGCGAGTGCGGGGTCGACATCGCGGTCGGCGAGGGTCAGCCGCTCGGCGGGCGGCTCGACTACGGCGGGCCGTCCTTCGGCTTCTTCTGCGCGACCGAGGAGCACCTGCGGCGCATGCCGGGCCGGATCGCCGGCGAGACCCGCGACGTCGACGGGCGCCGGGGCTTCGTGCTCGCGCTGCAGACCCGCGAGCAGCACATTCGCCGCGAGAAG
>DATCLC010000115.1:0-16833 GCA_036564135.1 Solirubrobacterales bacterium | reverse complement strand
GGCGAAGATCATGCCCGGGTCCTCCATCAGGATCGCCGCCGTCGAGCGGGTGTCGTGGCGGTGGTAGATCAGGTAGAGGTAGCGGAAGATGCCGTAGAGGACCGACGGCGCCGTGGCGAGCATCTTGCTGCCCGCGAAGGGCGAGTTCACCGAGTAGATCACGTACGTGACGATCGCCGTGGCGGTGACCATCGCGATCATCTGGTCGAGGAACGGCGGGGAGTAGTGCTCGAGCACGGGGCGCGTGGTGCGCGGCCCCAGCGGCTCATCGACCGGCTGTGCCTCGAGCATCGCTTCCTGGCGACGCTTAGTGAAACCGAGGAACAGCGCCAGCATCGCGGTGCAGACCAACAGGTACTCGGAGGCGGTCGCCCCCACCGCGACCGCGCCCGCGACCACGCGCAGGATGAACAGCGCGGCGATCGTCATCACGTCGATGATCACGAGCCGCTTGAGCAGCAGCGAGTAGAGCGCGGTGACGAGCGCGTAGCCCGCGACCATCGCGGCGACCTCCCACGAGACGCCGGCCCAGGACACGGCGATCGCCAGGACAGCGAGCGCCACCGCGGCCCCGATCGCGGTCCGGGGCGCCAGGGCGCCGCTCGCCAGCGGGCGGTGGCGCTTCTCGGGATGCAGGCGGTCGTGCTCGCGGTCGCGCAGGTCGTTGAGCAGATACCCCGCGCTCGAGATCGCGCAGAACGCGACGAACGTGAGTGTCGCGTCGGCGATCGCGCTCCAGTCGTCGAACTGGAGCGAGAAAACGAGCCCCGCGAACACCAGGAGGTTCTTGACCCACTCCTGCGGACGCAGGGATACCACCAGCGGCCTCATGGCGCGGCAAGGTTACGGAGTCCCGCCGTTCCGACCGGCGCCGACCGCGTACTTGACAGCGCTTGTTCGCTCGTAGAGGATCGCGCGCGGCGCTCCGTCCGGGGTGCTGCGGGAGACGCCGCCAATCTCACTCCAGGGGGGAGCGATGAACACAATTCGGATCCTGCTAACCGCGTGCGTCGTCGCGCTCGCGGGCGCCACCACCGCCTCCGCGGCGACGATCGAGGTCACGACGACGAAGGACGAGTTCGGCGCCGGGCCCAAGAAGTGCTCGCTGCGCGAGGCGATCCAGGCCGCGAACACGAACGCGAAGTTCGGCGGGTGTCCGAAGGGCAAGGGCGCCGACCGTGTCGTGCTCGGGAAGGGGACCTACCGGCTCACGCGGGTCGGCTCCGAGCCGGACAACGAAAGCGGTGATCTGAACATCGGGGGTTCGATCACGATCGCCGGCAAGGGTCCGCGGGCGACCGTGGTCGACGGCAACGGCGGCGAGCTCCGCGAGGGAATCTTCGAGGTCACCGCCGGACGCGCGAAATTCGCCGCAATGACGATCCGTCGCGGCTGGGACGCGGACGACTACTCCGGAGGGGCGATCGATCACACGAGCCCGGGCAACCTGGTGCTCGACCGAGTGCGGATCGTCGGCAACTTCGCTCTCTCTGGGGGCGGCGTCTACCACTCCAACAACGCGAGCGACGTGAAGATCACGCGCTCCGCCTTCCTTGGGAACGAGGCCGAGAACTATGGAGGCGGCTTCTACACCGCCGCAGTCGGCGACGTCACCGTCCGCAACTCCACGTTCAGGGACAACGAAGCCGACTACGGATATGGCGGCGGGCTCGGGATCACCGGCGGCGCCGGCCAGACCGTCATCGCCCGCAGCACGTTCGCCGCGAACGTCAGCGACTACCAGTACGGCGGCGGCCTCTTCATCGCGGTGAGCGGCGGGGCGAGGCTCACGAAGTCCTCGGTGATGGACAACGTCTCGGGAGCGTACGGCGAGGGCTACGGCGGGGGGATCTACGCCAACGACACCGACCTCGTCGTCCGCGACTCGACCGTGTCGAGGAACGTCGCCGACGGAGACGGCGGGGGGATAGAGGCCAACGGCGGCTCGCTCACGGTCATCAACTCCACCATCTCCCACAACCACGCGAGCTATTCAGGCGGCTACGGGGGAGGGATCTACTCCTACGGCGACACGGAGATCCTGAGCTCGACGGTCGCCTTCAACCGCGGGTACCACGGCGCCGGCCTGTACCGCAGCAGCGGCGGCCTCACCTACAAGAACTCGATCATCGCGGGCAACCGACGCCTCTACAACGAGTGGACCCGGGACTGCGAAGGACTGGAGCCCGACGCGTCGCTCGGCCACAACTTCCTCGGCGACGACACCTGCGACAGCGACGGACCCGGAGACATCGCGACCGGCACCTACGAGACGCCGGCCGACCCGATGCTGGACGCGCTCGACGACTACGGCGGACCGACCCCGACGCACGCGCTGCTTCGGGGCTCGCCCGCGATCGACAAGGGCAAGGGCTGCCCGAAGCGCGACCAGCGCGGGCGCAAGCGCAAGGGTAAGTGCGACATCGGGGCGTTCGAGCGGTAGTAGCGGCTTGACACTCCCCCTCCGCCTTGAAGAAGATCCCGGGCCGAACAGGCCGGGGTCATTCACCGAGGGGTTACGGAGGGATTGATGAAGCCAGCCAGGGTCTTGCTCGCAGTGGGGATCGTCGTGGTCGCCGGAGCGTCCACCGCATCCGCCGCGACCATCAAAGTCACGACCACCAAGGACGAGTTCGGCCCGGGCGGCACGCCCAAGTGCGGGCTGCGTGAGGCGATCCAGGCGGCGAACACCAACGCGAAGTTCGGGGGCTGCGCTCGCGGGAAGGGCGCCGATCGGATCGTGCTCGGGAAGGGTACCTACCGGCTGACGCGGACGGGCGTCGCCGAAACCGACAACGTAAGCGGCGACCTGAACCCCGCCAGCCCCGTCACGATCGTCGGCAAGGGGCCCAAGGCGACCGTGATCGACGGCAACGGAGAAGCGCTTGGCGAACGCGTGTTTCGGATCGGCGCAGGCCGAGCCAGTTTCGCGGCGATGACTATCCGGCACGGGTACTCGCCGGGCGGTGTCGACACAGGCGGCGGAGCGATCAGGCACGAGAGCCCGGGCGACCTGACGCTCGACCGAATGCGCTTCGTGCACAACCTCACCTCGGGCTTCGGGGGCGCCGTCCTCCACATCAACGACGAGAGCGACCTCAAGGTCACCCGGTCGAAATTCGTCGAGAACGAGACGTGGAGCTACGGCGGGGGGCTTTACGCGAGCGCCTCTCGCAACGTGACGATCCGCGATTCCGTCTTCTCCGCCAACTCCGCCTATTCGGGTAGGGGCGGGCTCGGGATCGGCGACGCGGAGGGCAGGACGGTCATCGCCCGGACGAAGATCATCAACAACGCGACACACGAATTGACCGGCGGCCTGTACGTGGACTCGGCCGGCGGAGCCGAGCTGTCCAAGATGACGGTGTCCGGCAACATCGCTGCTTTTCAGGCGGGCGGGATCTACCTGGTGAACACCCATGCCACCCTGCGCGACTCGACGATCTCCGGCAACTTCTCGGTCGAGGACGGCGCCGGCATCATCGCGAGCGGCGGATCGACCACGCTCACCAACTCGACCGTGTCGGGCAACGTGGTGAGCGCCGCGAACGGAAAGGGCGGCGGGATCTACGCGGACGGGCCGGTGAACCTCCGCAGTTCGACGATCGTCTTCAATCGCGCCGAGATCGGCGCCGGCATCTACCAGGACGCGGCGGTCTCGTACAAGAACTCGATCATCGCCGGCAATCGCCTCCCGTCCCCGCCTTTCACCGATGATTGCGAGTCCCCGGCGGCCAACTCCTCCCTCGGCAACAACTTCTTCGGCGACGACACGTGCGACACCGACGGGCCGGGCGACATCGCGAACGGGACCGCACTCTCACCCGCCGACCCGAAGCTGGACGTCCTCGCCAACTACGGCGGCCCCACCCCCACCCACGCGCTGCTCCGCGGCTCGCCCGCGATCGACAAGGGCAAGGGCTGCCCGAAGCGCGACCAGCGCGGGCGCAAGCGCAAGGGTAAGTGCGACATCGGGGCGTTCGAGCGCTAGTCACCAGCTTCCAGCTTCCAGCTTCCAGCTGCCAACGCTCAGCCGCCAGCGTCGGCGCCACTAGCTGGCAGCTGGGGTTGACAGCGTCCCCCACCTTGGCGAGGATCCCCGGCTGAGAAGCTGGGGAAAGCGCGGGGTTACCGGAGGGACGCGTGAAGCCAGTCATGGTCCTACTCGCAGCGGCAGCGGGCGTCGTCGTGGTCGCGGGGGCGGCGCAGGCCTCCGCCGCGACCATCAAGGTCACGACCACGAAGGACCAGTTCGGGTCGCAGCCCAAGAAGTGCTCGCTGCGCGAGGCGATCCAGGCCGCGAACACGGACGCGAGGTTCGGCGGGTGCCCGCGCGGCAAGGGCGCCGACCGGATCGTGCTCGGCAAGGGGACCTACCGGCTCACGCGCGCCGGCACCGGCGAGAGCCAGAACGCGAACGGCGATCTGAACCCGGCTAGCCCCATGACGATCACCGGCAAGGGGCCGAACGCCACGATCATCGACGGCAACGGCGCCGCGATCCATGAGCCCGTGTTCTCGGTTGCGTCCGGCCGCGCGAAGTTCGCCGCCATGTCGATCCGCAACGGGCTCGCCCCGGGGGACGGCGCCGACGGCGGCGGGGCGATCCGTCACACGAGCCCGGGGAAGCTGACGCTGAACCGGATGCGCCTCGTGCACAACGCGACCGACGGCACCGGAGGAGCCGTCGTGGTCAGCAACGCCGCGACCGACCTGACGGTCACGCGTTCGCAGTTCGTCGAGAACACCGCGGCCAGGTACGGGGGCGCGCTCCACGTGCAGGACGCCCGCAACGTCACGATCCGCAACTCCGTCTTCGCCGGCAACGTCTCCCAGAATGACCGCGCGGGGGTCTCGATCTACGACGCCGAGGGCAGGACGGTGATCGCCCGCACCAGGATCACGAGCAACATCAGCGTGGACGGCTGGATGGGCGGCCTGTACGTGGACTCGAACGGCGGGGCCACGCTGTCCAGGGTCACCGTCGCGGGCAACAAAGCAGCCGACCGGGCGGGCGGCATCTATCTCAGCCAGACCCAGACCGTCATCCGCGACTCGACGATCTCCGGGAACGTCGCGTTCGGCTTCGCCGGCGGCATCTTGGCCGACGGCGGATCGACGACGCTCATCAACTCGACCGTCTCAGGAAATGTGCTGACCGCCTCCAACGGCAACGGCGGCGGGATCTACGCGGACGGGTCCGTGAGCATCCGCAGCTCGACGATCGCCTACAACCGCGCGGGCTTCGGCGCGGGCATCTACGAAGCCGGCGCGGTGTCGTACAAGAACTCGATCGTCGCGCGCAACTACTCGCCCATCGCGTACACGCGCGACTGCGAGTCCCCCGCTCCGAGCGCATCCCTCGGCCACAACCTCTTCGGGGACGACACGTGCGACCACGACGGGCCCGGGGACATCGCGCCCGGCACCTCCGCGGCGCCGGCCGACCCCAAGCTGGGCGTTCTGGCCCGGAACGGCGGCCCGACGCCGACCCATGCCCTGATGCCCGGCTCACCGGCGATCGACAAAGGTCAGGGCTGCCCGAAGCGCGACCAGCGCGGGCGCAAGCGCAAGGGTAAGTGCGACATCGGGGCGTTCGAGCGGTAGGTCGCCGGCTACCGGTCGCCGGTCGCCCGGTGGGCGACCTCGGCGCCACGGGCTGACTTCGTCGCCGCTCGGCTGAAGGAGCCGCGAGCGGCGCACGGTTGGGGCTCACTGAAACGGGCGAACGGCGGACCGGCGACCCGCGACTCACGGCTTCGTGATTGACATCCGCCGGGCGGGGCGTCAAGATCGCGACGCTCCCGCCCGCGCGGTCGGGGGAAGGCCAACCATCACCCCGACATCGGGAGGGAGTCATGAAGCTCATTCGTACCCTGCTTGCCGCGTGCGTCCTCGCGCTCGCGGGCGCGGTCACCGCCTCCGCCGCGACGATCCAGGTCACCACGACCAAGGACGAGTTCGGCAGCGGCAAGAAGTGCTCGCTGCGCGAGGCGATCCAGGCCGCGAACACGAACGCCAAGTTCGGCGGCTGCGCGAAGGGCAAGGGCGCCGACCGGATCGTGCTCAAGCGGGGCGTCTACCGCCTGACCCGCACCGGTTCAGAGGACGACAACGCGAGCGGCGACCTCGACATCAACGGCCCGGTGACCATCGCCGGCAAGGGCGAAAAGCGCACCGTGATCGACGGCAACGGCGAGCGGATCAAGGAGAGCGTCTTCCACGTCATCACCGGCCGGGCGAGGTTCGCCGGGATGACGATCCGCAACGGCTTCGACGACGACAACCAGTACGGGGGTGCGATCGACCATGTCAGCCCCGGCGCGCTGACCCTCGTCCGGATGCGCTTCGTGCACAACGCCGCGGACTACCTCGCCGGGGCCGTGTACCACTACAACCTCTCGAGCAACGTCACGATCGAGCGCTCGAAGTTCATCGAGAACGACTCGGCCTACTACGGCGGCGGGTTCTACTCCGACGGCGCCAAGAACGTGAAGATCCGCAACTCGCTGTTCAAGGACAACAGCGCTGATTACGCCTACGGCGGCGGGATCGGCGTCAACGGCGCCGTAGGCAAAACGGTGATCGCCCGCACGCGACTGCTCGGGAACGTCACCGACTACGACTACGGCGGCGGCCTCTACCTCGACTCCGACGAGGGGGCCGCGCTCTCCAAGCTCACCGTCGTGGGCAACACGTCCGGCGCGTACAGCAGCGGCTACGGCGGCGGCATCTACACCTACGACACGGACGTCACCCTGCGCGACTCCACCATCGCGGGCAACGTCTCCTCCTACTACGGAGGCGGGATCTACGCCCAGGCCGGGTCGCTCAAGCTGATCAACTCGACGGTCTCCCGCAACCACGCGAGCAACGACTCCGGGTACGGCGGGGGGATCTACGCCGATGGGCCGGTCGACATCCGCAGCTCGACCATCGTGTACAACCGCGCGTACGTCGGCGCCGGGATCTACGAAGACGATCCCGTGACCTACAAGAACTCGATCATCGCCCGCAACCGCGAGCTCTACGCAGTCCAGACCCAGGACTGCTACTCCGGCTCGCCCGGATCCTCCCTCGGTCACAACTTCTTCGGCGACGACACCTGTGACGCGTCGGGACCGGGCGACATCGCCAGCGGCACGTACTCGGAGCCGGCGAACCCCCTCGTGGAGGCCCTCGGCAACTACGGCGGCCCCACCCCCACCCACGCGCTGCTCCGCGGCTCGCCCGCGATCGACAAGGGTAAGGGCTGCCCGAAGCGCGACCAGCGCGGGCACAAGCGCAAGGGCCGCTGCGACATCGGGGCGTTCGAGCGCTAGTCACCAGCTGCCAGCTTCCAGCTTCCAGCTGTTGGGCGCCGACGCTGGCGCCTGAGCGCTGGAAGCTGGTGGCTGGCGGCTGGTAGCTGGTAGCTGGTAGCGGCTGGTTACGCTCCGCCCATGGCCTCGCGTGGCGATCGCCTGAAGCACTGGGGCTGGGGGCGTGAGTCGCAGGCGCCCGAGCCCGCCGACGTCGAGGCGCTCGCGCCGCTGGTCCGCGAGCGCCTCGGGATCGAGCCCCAGCCCGTCGAGGCGCCGACGCCGCTCGAGGCGATCGAGCTGCCCGCGCCCCGGATCGAGCCGCCGGCGAGCCTCGCCGGCGTGCTCACCGCCGACCGGTACGAGCGCGTCTCGCGCGCACTCGGTAAGGCCTACCGCGACGTCGTCCGCGGGATGCGCGGCCGGATCGAGCACCCACCCGACCTGGTCGCCACGCCGCGCACCGAGGCCGACGTCGAGCGCGTGCTCGCCTGGTGTGCGGAGCAGGGTTTCGCGGTCATCCCCTTTGGCGGCGGCACATCCGTGGTCGGGGGCGTGGAGCCGCGGCTGCCGCGCGAGTACCCCGCCGTCGTCACGCTCGACGTGCGGGGGCTTGACCGCGTGCTCGAAATCGACGAGGTCTCCCGCGCGGCGCTGATCGAGGCCGGGGCGACCGGTCCGCGCCTTGAGGACCAACTCCGCGAGCACGGCTACACGCTGCGCTGTTTCCCGCAGTCGTTCGAGTTCTCGACGCTCGGCGGCTGGATCGCGACGCGGGCGGGCGGGCACTTCGCCACCCGCCTCACGCACATCGACGACATGGTCGAGTCGATCCGCGCGCTCACGCCCAGCGGCACCTGGGAGAGCCGCCGCCTGCCCGGCTCAGGCGCGGGACCCAGCCCCGACCGCCTGCTGCTCGGCTCCGAGGGCATCCTCGGCGTGATCACCCGCGCCTGGGTGCGCGTGCTCGAGCGCCCGCGCTTCCGCGCCACCTGCCCGGTCGCGTTCGCGGGCCTCCGGGAGGGGGCCGCGGCAGTCCGCGAGCTCGCCCAGTCGGGCCTCGACCCGGCCAACTGCCGCCTGCTCGACCACGGCGAGGCCGCGATCTCGGGCGCGGGCACCGGCGAGCACGCGCTGCTCATGCTGGGCTTCGAGTCGGCGCATTCCCCGGTCGACGGGAAGCTGCGCGTCGCCCTCGAAGTGGTCCGCGCGCACGGCGGGCACCCCGGCGAGATCCGCACGAGCGGCGGGGGCTCCGACGATGCGAGCGGCACCTGGCGGCAGTCGTTCCTCGCGGCCCCGTACCTGCGCGACTCGCTCGTCCAGCTCGGCGTGCTCACCGAGACTTTCGAGACGGCAATCACGTGGGACCGCTTCGAGGACTTCCACGCGACCGTGAGCGATACGGCGCGGCGCGCTGCCGCCGAGGCGATCGGGGCGCCGGCGAGCGGACCCGGCTCACCGAGGGTCACCTGTCGCTTCACGCACGTCTACCCCGACGGCCCGGCGCCCTACTACACCGTGCTCGCGCCGGCCCGCCGGGGCTCGGAGGTCGAGCAGTGGGACGCGGTCAAGGCCGCGGTCAGCGAGGCGATCGTCGCCGCCGGGGGCACGATCACGCACCACCACGCGGTCGGGCGCGACCACCGCCCCTGGTACGACCGTCAGCGCCCCGACCCGTTCGCGGAAGCGCTCGCCGCAGCGAAGCGCGCGGTTGATCCGGGCGGGGTGATGAATCCGGGGGTCTTGGTGGATTAGCTGCCAGCTTCCAGCTACCAGTCGCCAGTCGCCAGTTGGGCGGGTCCAGCCGCGTGTCGCCGACCAACTGCGCCGGGGTCACGGAACGGGCGACCGGCGACCGGCGACCTAATGACCAGCGACCTAATTCATCTCCAGACGCGCCGGGCCACCACCGCGCAGCGCGTAAACCCGGTCGTAAGCGCCCAGCCGGGAGCGCTCGTGCGTGATCACGAGCACGCCGCGGTTCTCGGTGTGGGCGAGCTCGGCCAAGCGGTCGAGGAGCTTTTGGGCGCCCACCGGGTCGAGGTGCGTCGTCGGCTCGTCGAAGATGAGGAAGCGGGCGTCGGCCAGCAGGAGGCGGGCGACGGCGATCCGCTGGCGCTGGCCGCCGGAGACCTGGGCGCCGAGCTCCCCGACTTCCGTGTCGATGCCGTCGGGAAGCGAGTCCATCCAGCGCCCGAGCCCGACCCTGCGCAGCGCCGCCTCCACCTCCTCCCTGGACGCCTCCGACCGGGCGATCGCGACGTTCTCGCGGATCGTGGTGGCGAACAGGTAGGCGTCCTGGGGCGCGATCCGCACGACTCGGCGCAGCTCATCGGAGTCAAGGTCGCGCAGATCCACTCCGCCGAGCGTGATCGCCCCGGCGGTGGGGTCGCGGAAGCGCACGAGCAACTCCGCGAGCGTCGTCTTGCCCACGCCGCTCGGGCCGACCAGGGCGACCGCGCGACCCTGCTCCAGACGCATGTCGACGTCCTCGAGCACTGGGGGCGCGCTCGGCTCGTAGGCGAAGCTCACGCCGTGCAGCTCGAGTGCTCCGGCGGCCGGCAGCGGCAGGGGGCGGCGCGACTCCCGCACCGGCGCCAGCCGCTCGGTCACCTCCTCGAGCCGGTCGGCGGCGTCGGCGACGGCATCGAGCCCGGTCGCGGCGGGGCCCAGGGGCGCGACCGCCTCGAGCGAGGCGAACGCGAGCAGCACCAGGGCCGCGAGCAGCACGCCGGCCAGCTCGCCGGCGGCGACGGCCGGGATCGCGACCGCGGCCATCGCGGTCGCCGCGAGCGCGGCGAGCGTCGCCGAGGTTCCGGCCGCGACCCCGTTGGCGAGCGCGTCGCGGTTAAGGATCCTGCTCAGCCTCTCGCCCGCGGCGGTCGCCCGGCGCTCCCAATCGGCCTCGCGCCCCGCGAGCGCGATCTCAGGGGCGCCGCTCGTAATCTCCACGATCGCCGCTCCGAGCTCGGAGCGGGCAGAAGCCTGTCGCCGACCCGCGCGGCGCGCGACCGCGCGGGCCAGCAACGGTGCCGCCACCCCCGCCAACAGCAGAACCCCAAAAACGACGAGGGCGCTCTGCGGCAGCATGATCCAGGCGGCGATGAGGGCCGCGGCGCCGGCCACGGCCGCGATCAGCGGGGGCGCAAGAGCGCGCAGGTACAGGTCCTGCATGCGGTCCGCGTCCGCAACGAATCGAGAGAGCAGGTCGGCGCGCTTGGCGCCGGGCAGGCCGCCGGGCACGAGCGGCACCAGGCGGCGGAAGAAGCGGACCCGCAGGTCGGTCAGCGTGCGGAAGGCGAGGTCGTGCGAGACCAGGCGCTCCAAGTAGCGCAGAAGCGCCCGCGCGATGCCGAAGAACCGCACGCCGACGATCGCCGTCATCAGGAGCAGGACCGGCGGCTGCTGCGCAGCGCGGCTGATCAGGTACCCGGAGATCGCGAGCAGGGCGCCCGCCGAGATGACCGCTCCGGCGCCGAGCAGGACCCCGAGGGCGAGCCTGGGCCAGCGCGAGCGCGTGTCGAGCGCGGCCCTCCAGAGCGCTCCCAGCCGGTCGCTTCCCATCACGCCGCCTCCACGAGCTGGGCGATCTCTGTGGTCCGCCCGCCGCGCAGCTCGATGACCCGGTCCGCACGGCGCGCCAGCTCCGGCCGGTGCACGATCAGCAGCGCCGTGCGCGACTCGATCAGGCGGGCGACCGCCGCGGAGACGGTGCGCTCGGACTCCTCGTCGAGGTGGGCGGTGGGCTCGTCGAGGATCACCAACGGCGCGTCCGAGAGGAACGCGCGGGCCAGCGCGATCCGCTGCGTTTGCCCGGCGGATAGCCCGCGCCCGCCCTCGCCGATCACGGTCTCGATCCCGTCCGGGAGCGCCTCGACCACGTCAAGGACGTTTGCCTCCCACAGGGCGAAGGCGACGCGCTCGTCGGACGCGCTCGGGTCGGCGAGGCGCACGTTATCCGCGACGGTGGCGGTGAAGATCGTCGGCCGCTGCGGGACCCAGGCGATCCGACGCCGCCACTCGCGTGGGTCGACCTCGCGCAGGTCGATGCCGCCGCAGAGGATCCCGCCGCGGTCGGGGTCGTCGAGTCGCATGAGCAGCGATGCGAGCGTGCTCTTGCCGCTGCCCGAACCGCCCACGAGCGCCACCGTCTCGCCCGGCGCGAGCTCGAGGCTCGCGTCCCGCAGGACCGGCTCGTCGCGCCCCGGGTAGGAGAAGCTCACCTCGCGCACGACGATCGGGTCGAGCGCGGGGTCTGGACAGGGCCGGGGATGCTTGGGCACGCTCACCGCCTCGGGGAGGTCGAGCACCTCGAAGATCCGCTCGGCGGCGGCCATGCCGTCGGCCGAGGCGTGGAACTGGACGCCGACCTGCCGCAGCGGCATGTAGAGCTCGGGCGCGAGCAGGAGGATCGTGAGGCCCGCCTCGAGTCCCAGGTCGCCGTGCGCGAGCTGGACGCCGATCGTCGCCGCCACCAGGGCGGTGCCCATCATCGCGAGCAGCTCGAGCACGAGCGCGGAGAGAAAGGCCACGCGCAGCGTCCGCATCGTCTCGCGGCGGTAACGGTCGCCCGCCCCCGCGATCGTCTCGACCTGCGCGTCGGCGCGGCCGTGGGCGCGGAGCGTCGCGAGCCCGGAGACGACGTCGAGGAAGTGCGCCGAGAGCTTCGAGAGCACGCGCCAGCGCGCCCGCGTGCGGCGCTCCGCGAGCTTGCCGATGAGGATCATGAAGACCGGGATCAGCGGGAAGGTCCCGGCGAGGATCGCCGCCGACTCGAAGTCGCGCGGGAAGGTCCAGATCAGGATCACCGGGGGCGCGAGGGCGGCGAGCGCCACCTGCGGCAGGTACTTGGCGAAGTAGGGCTCGAGCGCATCGACGCCCTGCACGGCGGTGGCCGCCAGCTCGCCGCGGCGCTCGCTTGCGAGCGCGCCCGGGCGCTTGTAAAGCAAGTGATGAACGAGCTGCCGGCGCAGCTCGTTCATCACCCTGGCGGCGCCGATCCGCCCGGCGCTCTCGAAGCCCGCGGCGGTTATGCCGCGGCCAACCGCCACGCCCGCCAGACAGAGGAACTCCGTGGCCAGATCGCCGACGCCTTGGCCGCCGAGGAAGGCGGCGACGATGACGTGGGCGAGCAGCGTCGCCTGCGCGACGATCAGGCCGAGCTCGAGGGCGCCGAGCGCGACCGTGAGCGCGAGGTGCCGCTTGGCGGCCCGGCTCGATCGGGTCAGCCGCTTGCGGGCCGCCCCTGCGCGGTCGCGGTCCGTGCGCTCACGATCCCGGCGCACCGGTGGGCTCCGTCTTGCTCGCCTTCCCGGCCTCCTCCTCCCCGTGCGCCGGCTCGCGGTACTTGCGCTCCAGGAGGTCCATGGGCGTGCGGACGTCGCCGAAGTCCTCGGCGCCGATCCGAGCGCGGAACACCCAGTAGGTCCACGCCTGGTAGGCGAGCACCACCGGCACCAGGACCAGCGCGACGATCGACATCACCGTCAGCGTGTAGTCGCCCGAGGAGGCCTCGGCGAGCGGGATGCTGAACGCCGGGTCCGTGCTCGAGACCATCGCGGCCGGGAACAGGTCGGCGAAGAGCGCGACGAAGAGCAGGACGATCCCGGCGCTGGTCGCGGCGAACGCCTTGCCGACGCCGTCCCGCGCGAGCCGCGCGGCGGCGAGGAGGGCGACGGCCGCGCCTGCGGCGAGCGCCGCCGAAACGACCTCGACGCCACCGCGGTCGCCCTGATTCGCGATCGTCCAGGCGAGGAACGCGATCCCGAGCCCGGCAGCGACCGGCGTCGAGCGCCCGGCGATCCGGCGCGCCCGCTGCTCCACCTCGCCCTTGGTCCGCAGGGCGAGGAAGAGCGCGCCGTGCGCGAGGAAGATCGCGAGGGTCGCGAGCCCGCCGAGCAGCGCGTACGGGCCGAGCAGATCGAAGAGCGTGCCGGTGTACTCGCCGCTGGCGTCGATCGGCACGCCGTCGACGATGTTCGCCCACGCGACGCCCCAGAGCAGGGCGGGCACGGCGCTACCCCCGATCAGCGCCCACTCCCAGCGCTTGCGCCAAACGGGATCGTCGCGCTTGCCCCAGAACTCGAAGGCGACGCCGCGCACGATCAGCGCGCCGAGGATGAGGAAGAGGGCGAGGTAGAAGCCGGAGAAGAGGGTCGCGTACCAGACGGGGAAGGCCGCGAACGTCGCGCCGCCTGCGGTCAGCAGCCAGACCTCGTTGCCGTCCCAGACCGGCCCGATCGAATGGATGACGGCGCGGCGCTCCGCGTCGTTTTTGCCCGCGGCCCGCAGCAGCATCCCGACTCCGAAGTCGAAGCCCTCGAGGACGAAGTAGCCCAGCCACAGGACGCAGATCAGGACGAACCAGAGGCCTTGCAGGAAGCTGACGTCGGGCATCACGGCACCTCCTAGTAGGCGAGGGCCAGGTCCGGCTCGCCCTCATCGGACGGCCTCCCACCCTCGGGGTCGGGGCCCTTGCGGGCCTTCTGCAGGAAGATCCGGCCGCCGATCACCGCGAGCACGCCGTAGAGCAGCGTGAACCCGATCAGCGTGATCGCCACCTCGGCGGTGCTCACCGAGGGCGAGACCGCGTCGCTCGTCTTCAGCATCCCGAAGACGACCCACGGCTGGCGGCCCATCTCGGTGAAGATCCAGCCGGCGGTGTTGGCGATCACCGGCAGCGCCGGGATGAAGAGCGCGAGCTTCAGGAAGCGGTGCGAGGTCTCCAGCTTGCGCCGCCGCAGCAGCCACCAGCCGTAGAAGCCGATCGCGATCATCGCGATGCCCGCACCGATCATGGCCCGCCAGCTCCAGTAGGCGACCGCGACGATCGGCGCGTACTCCCCGGGGCCGTACTTCGCGCGGTACTCCTCGTTGAGGTCGTTGATCCCCTTGACCTCGGCGTCGAAGTCCAGCTCGGAGATGAACGAGAGCAGGCCGGGGATCTCGATGTTGCGCTTCAAGCCCTCCGGGTTCTGCTCGAAGTCGCCGACGGCGAACAGCGAGAGCCCCGCGTTGCGCTGCGTCTCGAAGACGGCGTCGGCCGCGGCCATCTTCATCGGCTGCTGGTCGGTCATGAGCACGCCGTTGAAGTGGCCCACGATCGCGGTGGAGAGCGAGGCGATGGCGAGGACCGGGATCGCCGTCCGCATGCAGCTCTTGAAGATCGCGGTCTCGTTGCGGCGCAGCAGGTGGTAGGCGGAGACCGCGATGATCAGCGTCGCCGCCATGATCAGCGCGCCCAGGATCGTGTGGACGAAGGCGTAGATCGCGGTGTTGTTGGTGAGCACCGCCCAGATCGAGGTCAGCACCGCCTTGCCGTCCTGGATCTCGTAGCCGACCGGGTGCTGCATCCACGAGTTGGCGGCGAGGATGAAGTAGGCCGAGAGCGCGGTCGAGCCGGCGACGAGCCAGATCGTCGCCAGATGCACCTTGCGGGGCAGGCGGCCCCAGCCGAAGATCCACAGGCCGAGGAAGGTCGACTCGACGAAGAACGCAGCGAGCGCCTCCATCGCCAGCGGTGCGCCGAAGATGTCGCCCACGAAGCGCGAGTAGTTCGACCAGTTCATGCCGAACTGGAACTCCTGGACGATCCCGGTGACGACGCCGAGCGCGAACGAGATCAAAAGCAGCTTGCCCCAGAACTTCGTGGCGCGCAGCCACTTCTCGTCGCCGCTGCGATGCCAACGCGTCTGGAAGTAGGCGGTGAACGCGGCGAGGCCGATCGTCACCGGGACGAAGAGGAAGTGGAAGACGGTGGTGATCCCGAACTGCCACCGTGCGAGCTCAAGCGAGTCCATGATGGAAGCCAAGCTACGAGCGCGGGCTTTCCCCCATCTCGGGGTGGACTCCCTGACCGGACTACGTAGCGACCACGTAGTGCCCCCTGTGGTGGGGTGGCTAGGTTGGGTCGGATAGTCGGTCGCCGGCTACCGGTCGCCGGTCGCCGGTTGGGCGGCGCAGGTGTATCTGGCCAGAGCCTTCCTCGCCTGGTTCAAGCGGGAAGCGGTGCGCAACCAGGGGGCTGCGCGGCTCTGGCCCGCCGAACGGGCGACCGGTGACCGGCGACCGGCGACCTTTACCGCTCAAACGCCCCCATATCGCACTTCCCCTTGCGCTTGCGGCCGCGCTGGTCCTTCTTCAGGCAGTTCTGGCCCTTGTCGATCGCCGGGCTGCCCGCGAGCAGCGGCAGGGTCTCGGTCGGGCCGCCGTAGTTGCCGAGGGCGCCGAGCTTAGGGTCGAGGGGAGCGCCGGACTCCCCGGTGATGTCGCTGCCCGTGCTCGCGCAGGTCCCCTCGCCCAGCAGGTTGTGGCCGAGCGACGTGTTGCTGGCGCCGCCGCAGTCCTCGAAGTCTCCGGTGTCGCCGTTGACGTGGTTGCGGGCGACGATCGAGTTGCGGTACTCGACGTCGTAGCCGTGGTTGTAGATCCCGCCGCCGCCGTAGTACGCGCCGTTGCGCGCGACGGTGCTGTTGAGCAGGGTCACGTCGTCATAGGCGTAGATCCCGCCGCCGTAGGAGTAGCCGTAGTTGCGGGAGATCGTCGAGTTGCGGAAGATGGCCGGCGAGTACACGTACACGCCGCCTCCCTCGTCGCCGGCGTGATTGTTCGAGATCGTCGTGCTCTCGACGATCGCGGGCTCATCGACGCTGTAGACGTAGAGGCCGCCCCCGTCGTCGCCATAGGAGTAGTTCCCCGAGATCGTGCTGCGGGTGATCTTCGCCGACTGGGCGTCGAGGTGGATGCCGCCGCCGTAGCTGTACGCGGCGTTGTCGCGAACCACGGTCCGGTCGATTACGACGACGCCGTCGTCCGTGTACACCCCGCCCGTGTAATCGTCGGCCCGGTTCCCGGCGATCACCGAGTTGCGGATCTCCAGCCGGCCGTCCGCGTCGAAGTAGATCCCGCCGCCGTAGTCGTCGACGTCGTTGTCAAGGATGCGGCTCTTCAGGACCTTCAGGTTGCCGTAGCGGACGCCGATCCCGCCGCCGCTGTAATAGGAGTAGTTGTCCTCGATCGAGACGCCCCGCAGGGTGAGCGTCCCGCCCTCGGCGCTCGACTCCTCGGCACCGACGCCCGCGCCGTAGTACTCGCTGGTGTACGCATCGGCGTTGCGCATCGTCAGCTTCGCCACCGTGAGGTTCCCCTCGACGCGCTCGAGGATCCGCTCCTGCAGGACGTTGCCGTTGCCGTCGATCGTCGTCTTGGCGCGGCCCTTCCCACGGATCGTGAGGTTGCCGCGCGAGTCGAGGTCGCCGTCGGCGTTCTCGTCCTCGCCCGTCCCCGGGATCGAGAGCTCATATACGCCGCGGCCGAGCACGATCACGTCCCGGCCCTTGCCCCGCGGGCAGCCGCCGAACTTCTTGTCGGTGTTCGCCGCCTGGACCGCCTCGCGCAGCGAGCACTTCTTCGGGCCCGTGCCGAACTCGTCCTTCTTCGTCGTGACCTTGATCGTCGCAGCGCTCGCCGAGCCGGCGCCCGCGACCGCCACGACGCAGGCCAGCAGCGCACAGCGGAACCAACGATGCAT
>DATCLC010000114.1:0-3802 GCA_036564135.1 Solirubrobacterales bacterium | reverse complement strand
GGGGCTCTCCTACGAGGTCATCAAGTGGGCCGGCCGCAACCGCCGGCGGGCCTGGGTGCGCGCCGTGATGTGGCCGGGGCTGATGCTGCAGAGCCTGACCACGCGCGAGCCGGACCGCGAGCAGCTCGCCGTGGCGATCGCTGCGCTCGAGGCGGTGCTCGCCGTCGAGACGCCCGGCGGCGACGCCGACGCCGAGCGCATCGAGATCGTCGCCTGACCGCGCGCTAGAGCTCGCAGCTCTCCTGCGGGTGCTTGCCGGGCCCTGGCGGCGCCCGGCGGCCCGGCCGCTTCCGTGCGAGGTGCGCTGCCACTAGCCTGAGCAGCGTGATCGAGCGCTTGGTCGAACAGATCGAAGCCCGCTTCGCGGAGCTCGAGCGGCAGATGTCGGATCCGGCGGTGATCGCCGACCAGCAGCGCTACGCCGAGGTCGGGCGCGAGTACCGCCAGCTCGAGCCCGCCCACGAGCTGGCGGCCAAGTGGCGCACGCTCAAGGACGACCTCGAGGGCGCGCGCGAGCTCCTGCGCGAGGACGGGGACGACCCCGAGCTGCGCGCGCTGGTCGCGGAGGCCCCCAAGCGCCTGGAGGAGCTCGAGGAGGCGATCCGCCTGGCGATGGTCGAGCGCGATCCCAACGACGATAAGAACGTGATCGTCGAGATCCGCGCGGGCGCCGGCGGCGACGAGGCCGCGATCTTCGCGGGCGATCTGTTCAAGATGCTCACGCGCTACGCCGCCGACCGCGGCTTCGCCACCGAGGTGCTCTCGCAGTCGCCCGCGGACGCCGGCGGCTTCAAGGAGGTCACGTTCTCGGTGAAGGGCGACGGCGCGTACTCGGTCTTCAAGTACGAGGGCGGCACGCACCGCGTCCAGCGCGTGCCCAAGACCGAGTCGCAGGGCCGCATCCACACCTCGACCGCGACGGTCGCCGTGCTGCCCGAGGCCGAGGAGGTCGAGGTCGAGATCGACCCCAACGACCTGCAGATCGACGTCTACCGGTCCTCGGGCCCGGGCGGGCAGTCGGTGAACACGACCGACTCGGCGGTCCGCATCACCCACAAGCCGACCGGGATCGTGGTCTCGATGCAGGACGAGAAATCCCAGCTCCAGAACCGCGAGAAGGCGATGCGCGTCCTGCGCGCGCGGCTGTACGAGCGCAAGCTGGCCGAGCAGCGCGCGGAGATCGACGCCGACCGGCGCGCGCAGGTGGGCACGGGCGAGCGCTCGGAGAAGATCCGCACCTACAACTTCCCGCAGGGACGCGTGACCGACCACCGCGTGAAGCTCACCGTCCACAACCTCGACGAGGTGCTCGCGGGCGACCTGCGCGAGTTCACGGACGCCCTCGCCGCCGAGGAGAAGCGCGCGCGGCTCGCCGCCCAGGCGGCGGAGCCCGTCGGCTGACGGTGAACCCGGCGAGCACGGTCGCGGAGGCATTGGGGGCCGCGACCGACGCCCTGCGCGCGGCGGGCATCGACACGCCGCGCCTCGACGCCGAGCTGCTGCTCGAGCGGGCGACGGGCGAGCGCCGCGAGCGCTTCGCGATGGAGCCCGAGGCGCGGCTCGACCCGGTGGCGGCGCGCGCGTTCGCCGAGTTCGTGCGCCGGCGCCTGCGGCGCGAGCCCGTCGCCTACATCCTCGGCGTGCGCGCCTTCCGGCGCATCGAGCTCGCGGTCGACCGGCGCGTGCTGATCCCGCGGCCCGAGACCGAGCACCTGGTCGAGGTGGCGCTCGAGCTCGAGCCGCTCGCCGTCTGCGACGTCGGCACCGGCTCGGGCGCGATCGCACTCGCCGTCGCCGACGAGCTGCCCAACGCGCGGGTGACCGCGACCGACATCTACCCGGACGCGCTCGAGGTCGCGCGCGCGAACGCCGAGCGCCTGGGGCTCGCCGACAGGGTGCGCTTCGAGGCCGGCTCGCTGCCCAGGGAGGGCTCGTTCGACCTGATCCTCGCGAACCTGCCGTACGTGAGCGAGCGCGAGTGGCTCGGGCTCGAGCCCGAGGTCCGCGACTACGAGCCGCGCGGCGCGCTGGTCCCGGGTCCGACCGGCCTGGAGGCGATCGAGGCGCTGCTCGGGGAGCTCGCGGTCGGCGTGGGCGCCGGCGCGAAGGCGGTCGCGCTCGAGGTGGGGGCGGGGCAGGCGCCGGTGGTCGCCGAGCTCGTGCGCCGCGCCGGGTTCGAGCGGGTCGAGGTGCGGCGGGATCTGGCCGGGATCGAGCGGGTGGTGGTGGGCCGGTGAGCGCGCTCGTCTCGATCGCGCGCGACGGGGCGCCGGCGGCGCGCGCCGCGCTGGAGCGCACGATCGCCTCGGGCGGGGTCGCGGTCTTCCCCTCCGACGGCGTCTACGGCCTCGCCTGCGACCCGCTGAACGCGGACGCGATCGCTCGCATCCACGCCCTCAAGGGGCGCGACGACGGTAAGCCGGCGGCGGTCATGTACTTCTCGCCGCTCATCCTCCGCGAGCTGCTGCCGAGCCTCGGGGAGCGCACCCGCGAGGCGCTCGCCGCGCTCCTGCCCGGCCCGGTGACCGCCGTCGTCCACAACCCCGAGCGGCGCTACCCGCTCGCCTGCCGCGCCGACCCCGAGCGCCTCGGCGTGCGCCTGATCGAGGGCCCGCTGGCGGGCGCCTCGTGCCCGGTCTTCCAGACCAGCGCGAACCTCTCCGGCGAGCCCGCGCCGAGCGCGCTCGAGGGCGTCCCCGGGAGCATCCGCCGGGGCGCCGACCTGGTGATCGACGGCGGCCGGCTGCCCGGCATCGCCTCGACCGTGGTCGACCTCACGGGCCTGGAGCGCGGGGAGGGCTGGCGCATCCTGCGCGAGGGCGCGGCGAGCGCGGCGGAGGTGCGCGCGCGCCTGGCGCCCCTGTCGGGCCCGGCCGACGAGTAGCCACCGGGCGCGCCATAGGGCCCCGGCGCGGGCGTTGAGCCCACGTCGCCGCCTTCCGGCACCCAGGGCTTTGCCGGAGCGCAACGCCCCGCACCGCAACGTTCAGCCGTGGTCGTCGAAATCCGAAGGCCAGGGCTGAACGATCCGCGGGGCGCCTCCGACTTTCAGCCCTCGTGTTCGAAAAACGACGACCAGGGCTGAACGGGGTGTTTGGGGGTTTCGATGCGGTCAGCAGACGTCAGACGTATAATGACTCGCGTGAGCCCCATGAACGACGACCAGGGCGCGCCCGTCCGGCTCGACCTCGCCTACCGCTCCGCGGCGCTCGAGGCGGCGAGCTCCGAGGGCGTGGACCTGCTGGTGATCGGCGGCGGCGTGGTCGGCGCGGGCGCCGCGCTCGACGCCGCGACCCGCGGCCTGCGCGTGGCCCTGGTAGAGGCCGGCGACTGGGGTGGCGGGACGTCGAGCCGTTCCTCGCGGCTCATCCACGGCGGCATCCGCTACCTCGAGCAGATGGACTTCGCGCTGGTGCGCGAGGCGCTCGTGGAGCAGGGCCTGCTGCTCCGCAGGCTGGCCCCGCACCTGGTGCGCCCCGTGCGGTTCCTCTACCCGGTCCAGCGCGGCCTTCCCGAACGGCTTTACGTGGGCACGGGCATGGCCATGTACGACGCGTTCCGGTTCACGCGCGGCCGGCGCCTGCCGCTGCCGCCGCACAAGCACCTCGGCCGCGCCGAGGTGCTCCGCGAGATGCCCGGGCTCGACCCGGGCGCGGTGCGGGGCGGGCTCGCCTACTACGACGGCCAGGTCGACGACGCGCGCCTGGTCGTCACCCTGGCGCGCACGGCGGCGGCGCTCGGCGCGCGCGTGATCTCGCGCGCGCGGGTGGTCGATCTCCTGCGCTCGGGCGGCTGGGTAGCC
>DATCLC010000113.1:0-4768 GCA_036564135.1 Solirubrobacterales bacterium | reverse complement strand
GTACCTGCACGGCTACGAGATCTCCCCCCACGATCCGCCCGAGGACGTGAGCGAGTTCATCAACCCCGCGCTGGCCTGGGCGTCGGGCGGGATCGTGTCGACCGCAGCCGACGTGAACCGCTTCTTCCGCGCCTACGTCGGCGGGAGGCTGTTCAGCGAGAAGGTCAAGCGCGCGCAGCGCAGGTGGGTGATCGGCTCGTCGTCGCCGCCCGGGCCGGGCCGCAACCGCTCGGGGCTGGGCCTGTTCCGCTACCGCACGCACTGCGGCACCGTATTTGGCCACACGGGCTCGTTCCCCGGCTACCGGCTCTTCGCTGCCGCCGACCGCACCGGCCGTCGCTCGGTCGTGTTCACCGTGAACGCGCAGATCGTGCCGGGCATGGGCAACCAGGAGGTCTCCGACCTGATCCGCCACGCCCAGCTCGACGCCGTCTGCCACGCCCTGCGCTGAGCGCGCCCAGCGCAAACGAGCATGGACCGTGCGGGCCCACCTTCGAAAGCGGTCCCCGGGCGTTCCCGCCGTGGCCAGCTCGAGTCAGGTGATCCGCGTCGCTTACGCGCTACCGCTTAAGGCTGCTTCCTTCCGGACCTGACCTGGTTCACGGGCGCGCATCGCGCGGGACCTGGCCGTCAACGCCGCCTGCGGCGTACTGACCCCGAAGGCCGCAGCCCTCGGGCGGGCGTTCAGCCCCGCTAGAGCGGATTGCGGGTACAGGGCACCGCTAGCGCCCCGCCTAGCACGGTCCGCCGGGAATCGTAGCGGGGACCGCCCGCGCGCACAGGCCAGGCGCGCGGGCGGCAAACCGCTAATACCCGTTCAGTACCTGCGGTCAGCGGGGGGCGGCGGCACCTCGTCGTGACGGACGCCGCGGCTCGTGCGCTGCGTCTGCCAGAGACCGATGGCCAGGCCGACCACGCCGACGATCAACAGGATCAGGCCCACGGTGGTGAGATCGACGCCCTCGATGGAGTCGCTCACCGCCCAGCGCAGGATCGCGCCGACCGCGATCAGAAACAGGGATGCGCCGATGGTCATCGCCGCTCTCCGTTGCGGATCATCGAGCGGGCCGCAAGCGCCGCCGCGATCGCGGCGAGGGCCAGGATCAGGTGCAGCACGTTGTCGGCCGCGTTGATCGGCACGAGCCACAGCACCGTGTCGTCGATCAGGCCCCAGATGAACACCACGACGTAGAGCA
Source organism: Solirubrobacterales bacterium (assembly GCA_036564135.1). Lineage (GTDB taxonomy): Bacteria > Actinomycetota > Thermoleophilia > Solirubrobacterales > 70-9 > RSA11. The sequence goes on along the minus strand of DATCLC010000113.1, from coordinate 3,572 downwards.
CGCCGAAGATCAGTGCGCCCGTGATCGCGGTGGCCGCGTTGCCCGCCACGGCGAGCAGGAACGCGCCAGTCGCGATGTGGACGAGGTTGTGCCAGCCGTTCACCTCGAAGCCCAGGAACTCGTCGCCCTGGACGTTCGAGCCGGCGTCGAAGCTCGCGTCGCTGATGAACCCAAGGACTCCGACGATCAAGAGCACGGCGCCGGTCACCAGGCAGAACATCTGCGCCAGGTTGCGGCCCGCGGTGATCATCGTTTCGTCGCGGCCCGAGCGCGGGCTCGCGGATGCATCCATGTGCACCACCCTCCTCTGCGTGGACTAGGGGCCGCGTACCCGGCCCGGGTACCCGATAACGCGCGGCTAGCGACCGAACGTGCGCAGAAACTCCGACGCCGCGCGCCCCACCCGGGCGAGCTGCTCGCGGGTCTCGCTGATTCCCGAGCGCAGGTCGCCGTCGCCCGCCTCCACGGGGAGCATCGAGTCCTGGAGCTCGCTCAGGACGCGGTCGGCCTGGTGCGCCGCCTCCGCGGCGCGCTCGACCAGCGCCTTGGCCCCCTGCGAGGGGCCGCCCGTGAGCAGGCGCTCGGGGGTCGGCGCCGGGATCCGCACGCGCTCCGCGAAGCCGGCGCGCGTGCGCTTCGCGCGCGCGTAGGCCCGCTGGATGGGCCGGAAGAGCTCGTCCTCGAGCCGCTCGGCGGCGCCGACGGCGAGCAGCTCGAAGGCATCGCCCAGGCAGCTCAGCGCGAGCTCGAGCTGCTGCTCGGCGACGCCCAGCTCGGCGACGATCTCGGCGCGGGCCTCCTCGGTGCTGATCGGCATCCCGGCTCCCTACAGGCGCTCGTAGTCCTCGTCGGAGAGCTCGATGTCGAGCGCGGCGACGTTTTCACGCACGTGGTCGGCCGACAGCGTGCCCGGGATCGGCAGCATCGCGGGCGAGCGCCGGAGCAGCCACGCGATCTTGATCTGCTCCGGGGTGGCGTCGTACTTGGCCGCGAGCTCGCCGAGCGCGGGCGAGCCGCCGCGGAGCGGGTAGTACGGGACGAAGACGATCCCCTCGCGCTCGCAGTAGGAGATCACGTCGTCGTACTCACGGGCGGCGAGGTTGTACTCGTTCTGCACGGCGACGATCGGCACCACCTCGCGGGCGCGCTCGATCTCCTCGACCGTCACCTTCGAGACGCCGACGTGCGCGATCCGCCCCTGGTCGCGGTACTCGGCGATCACGCCCAGCGACTCCTCGAGTGGGACCTCCGGGTCGATGCGGTGCAGGTAGTAGAGCTCGATCCGGTCTATGCCCAGGCTCGCGAAGCTCTGCTCGAGCTCGGCGCGCAGGTTGTCGGGCCGCGCCTCGCGGTAGCCGCCCTTCGTGGCGACGACAACGTCCTCCCCGAGCTCGGGGAGCACGGCGCCGATCGTGCGCTCGCTCTCCCCGCCGGTATAGAGGTGGGCGGTGTCGATCATCTGCACGCCGGCCTCCGCGGCGGCGCGCAAGAGCTCACGGTTCGCGCGCGTGTCGGTGAGGCGGTTCGTCCCAAGGCCGACGCGGCTCACCGTCCGCTCGCCGATCATCACGGTGCGGGCGATGGTCATCGCCACGAGTGTGACATGGCCGGCGCCGGGAGGCCCTCCTCAGTCCCCCGGGCGCGTTCGCGCCACGGCCCGCGCGCCGAGCAGCAGCGCGGCGATCAGGGCGAAGGCGCTCAGCGACAGCACCGGGATCGTGATGTAGCCGAGCTCCTCGATCCACTTGGTCGCGCACGACGTCGTCCCGCCGATCGAACAGAGGCCGGTCTCGGCTTCGGGGTTCCGCTCGACGTAGTTGTGCCAGATCGAGACGGCGGCGCCGAGCGCGACGAGCGGCAGCCCGAACCGGGCCGCCGCCGCGTAGTCGCGCCGCACGGCCGCGAGGAACAGGATCACCACCAGCGGATACATCGCGATCCGCTGGTACCAGCACAGCCCGCACGGGACGAACTTCGCGTACTCGGAGAAGAACAGGCTGCCCGCCGTCGCCAGCGCGGCGACGCCCCACGCGCCCCAGAGCAGGCCGGGGCCGAGCCCGTCGGCGACCTCCCGCAGCACGCCCCGGGCGGGCGTCCAGACCAAACCGAGCAGGGCGGTCGCCGCCACGACGACCGCGGTCGCTTGCGCGACGACCGCGAGCACGCTGAGCGCGAGGGCGACGGCGTCGATTACCTCGGTCCGATCCATCAGCGCGGCAGCCTACGCGAGCGCGGGCCCCCCTCGACACGCCCGCCGGCCGTGCGAAAAGGTTGCGCATGGCATGGAATCGCACGCCTCGGCGGGGTTAGTCCGCCGCGTTCCCGCCGCCTACGCTCGCGGCCAGCACGCCGCGCAGGAACTCCAGACCCCGCTGGCGGTGAGCCGCCAGCTCGGCGATCACCCGCTCCACCTCACGGTTGCGCAGCGCGGCGAGGATCCGATCGTGCGCCTCGACGGCGGCCGCGCGCTCGGCGGGCGAGTTGTAGTAGAGCGCCCGGTAAGCCTCGGTCGACTCCCAGAGCAGGGAGAGCAGGCGCAGCAGGTGCGGCTGCCCCGGCGCGTCGAAGATGCCGAAGTGAAAGCGCCGGTTGGCCTCGAGCTCGGCCGCGACGTCGCCGGCGCGCGCCGCCTCCGCGCACTCGCGCGCCGCGGTCTCGACGCGCTCGATCGCCTCCTCGTCGAGGCGCGGCACGGCGTGGCGCACCGCGATCGGCTCGAGCGTCGCCCGCAGGGCGTAGATCTCCTCGAGGTCGGCGACCGAAAGCTCGGTCACGACGTAGCCGCGGCGCGGCCTGTAGGTGACCTGGCCCTCCTGCTCGAGCACGCGCAGCGCCTCGCGCACGGGCGCGACGCTCAGCCCCGAAGCCGCCGCCACGTGCTCCTGCTTGACCTGCTGGCCAGGGCGCAGGCGGCCGGAGACGATCGCCTCGCGCAGCCAGGCGACGGCGTGCTGGAGGGCCGTCCCGGGCGCCGCCTGGCCGGAAGCGGGACCCAAGCTCATCGGAAGGCGGAGACCCCGGTGAGGGCCTCACCGAGGACGAGCCTGTGGATGTCCGCGGTGCCCTCGTAGGTGACCACGGTCTCGAGGTTCGCCATGTGGCGGATCACCGGGTACTCGAGGGTGATCCCGTTCGCGCCGAGCACCTGGCGCGCGGAGCGCGCGACGTCGAGCGCCGCGTTGGCGTTGGCGAGCTTGCCGAGGCTCACCTGCTGCGGGTGCAGGCGCCCGGCGTCCTTGAGCCGGCCGAGCTGCAGCGCGAGTAGCCCCGCGCGGTTGACCTCGACCGCCATCTCGGCGAGCCGCTCCTGGATGAGCTGGAAGGAGGCGATGGGCTTGCCGAACTGCTCGCGCTCCCGGCTGTAGTCGAGCGCCGCCTCGAAGCAGGCGCGGGCGGCGCCGACGACCCCCCAGACGATCCCGAAGCGCGCTTCGTTGAGGCAGGAGAGCGGCCCGCGCAGCGAGGTCGCACCGGGTAGCAGCGCGTCGTCGGGCAGGCGCACGTCGTCGAGCAAAAGCTCGGACGTGACCGAGGCGCGCAGCGAGAGCTTGCCCTTGATGTCCTGCGTCGTG
>DATCLC010000112.1:0-16228 GCA_036564135.1 Solirubrobacterales bacterium | reverse complement strand
GGCGTGGTGGGCGTCGTGGGCGGAGAAGCTCGAGTGGATCGAGCCCTGGAAGGAGGTGCTCGACTGGTCCGACCCGCCCCACGCCAAGTGGTTCTCCGGCGGCAAGCTGAACGTGTCGGCCAACTGCCTCGACCGCCACGTGGCCGCGGGCCGCGGCGAGCGCGTCGCCTTCCACTGGGAGGCCGAGGACGCCGACGAGACCGAGCCCGAGGGCCGCAGGGCGATCACCTACGCCTGGCTGCACGAGCGCACGCAGCGCTTCGCCAACGCGCTGAAGGGCCTCGGCATCGGCAAGGGCGACGTCGTGGGCATCTTCATGCCGATGGTCCCCGAGGCCGTCGTCGCGATGCTCGCCTGCGCGCGCATCGGCGCCGTCCACAACGTCGTCTTCGGCGGGTTCTCCGCCGAGTCGGTGCGCGAGCGCATGGAGTTCTCGGAAGCGAAGGCGATCGTCACCGCCGACGCGACGCTGCGGCGCGGCAAACCCACGCCGATGAAGGCGGCGCTCGACCCGCTCATGGAGGACATGCCCTCCGTGAAGCACGTGATCGTCTACGACCGCTGCGGCACCAACCCGCCGATGACCGAGGGGCGCGACCTCGACTTCGACGAGATCACCGACGCCGCGGACCCCGACTGCCCGCCGGAGCCGATCGACTCCGAGGACCCGCTCTTCATCCTCTACACGTCGGGCTCCACCGCGAAGCCCAAGGGCATCCTGCACACCACGGGCGGCTACCTCACGCAGGTCACGGCGACCCACAAGCTGGTCTTCGACCTCAAGGACTCAGACGTCTACTGGTGCGCCGCCGACATCGGCTGGGTGACCGGCCACTCCTACATCGTCTATGGGCCGCTCGCCAACGGGGCGACCTCGGTGATGTACGAGGGTGCCCCCAACTACCCGGCCGAGGACCGCTGGTGGCAGATCGTCGAGCGCTACCGGGTGACGATCCTCTACACGGCGCCGACGGCGATCCGCGCCTGCATGAAGTGGGGCGTGGAGCATCCCCGAAAGCACGACCTCTCCTCGCTGCGTCTGCTGGGCTCGGTCGGCGAGCCGATCAACCCGCGGGCGTGGCTTTGGTACCGCGAGCACATCGGCGGCGGACGCTGCCCGATCGTCGACACCTGGTGGCAGACCGAGACCGGCGCGATCATGATCTCGCCGCTTCCGGGGCTGACCACCACCAAACCGGGCTCCGCCACCGTGCCCCTGCCGGGGATCCACGCCGCGATCTACGACTCCGACGGCAACGAGATCGAGGAGGGCGGTGGGAACCTCGTGCTCACCCGGCCCTGGCCCGCGATGGCGCGCACGCTGTATCGCGAGCCCGACCGCTTCGTCGAGACCTACTGGAGCCGCTACGGCCGCGACACCTATCTGGTGGGCGACGCCGCGCGCCGCGACGAGGACGGCTACTTCTGGATCGTCGGGCGGATCGACGACGTGATCAACGTCTCGGGCCACCGGCTCTCCACGATGGAGGTCGAGTCGGCGATCGTCTCGCACCCCGACGTCGCCGAGGCCGCGGTGATCGGCGTCCCCGACGAGCAGACCGGCCAGGCGATCGTCGCCTTCGTCACCCCCGAGGGCGGCAAGCGGGGCGGCGACGAGCTCGGCGCTGCCCTGCGCGAGCACGTCGCGCAGAAGATCGGCAAGCTCGCCCGCCCCAAGGAGATCTACTTCGCGGACGACCTTCCCAAGACGCGCTCGGGGAAGATCATGCGCCGGCTGCTGCGCGACATCGCCCAGGGCAACGAGCTCGGCGATGTCACCACGCTGCGCGACCCGAGCGTGGTCGAGCAGCTCAAGCAGCAGGTCGCTACGCCGGGCGGCTGACCGCGCCCTCGAGCCAGTCGAGCATCGGCGGCAGCGCGTCGGCGAGGTGGTCGAGGTAGATCTGGTGCCCCATGCCCGGCAGGGGCATGAACGTCGTGCGCGGCGGCTGGCCCAGGGCCAGGCAGCGCTCGACGTGGGCGCGGGTGACCATCCGGTCCTCGTCGCCGATCATCACCAGCGCGGGCAACTCGACCTGCTCCCACGGCCACCGCGGTGAGAACTCCAGGTAGCCGACGGCGGCGCGGGCGGTGACGGTGAAGTTGAAGAGCGGATCGATGCGCTCCTCGAAGTAGCGGCCGGTGACCGGCTCGAGCGCGACCTGCGAGTAGTCGGCGATCTGCGTGACCGGGATGCGCAGGCGCGGCGCGATCCGGCCAACCAGGCGCATCACCGGGCGCTTGAAGCGCATCGTCGGGTCGTGGTCGGCGCGCGGGTGGTTGATGCAGTGGCAGACCACCGCGTCGGCCTCGACGCCGTCGGTGAGCAGGTACCAGCTCATGATCCCGCCGAGCGAGTCGCCCACGAGCGCGACCGGCCCGCCGAAGCGCTCGCGCGCGTCGGCGAGGGCGCGGCGGGCGAGCGCGAAGTCGTCGGCGAGCGCGGCGTCGCCGCGGATCCCCTCCGAGAGCCCGTGGCCGCGCCGGTCGACGAGCACCGCGTCCCACCCCGCGTCCGCGAGCGCGCCGCCGAGCGGGGTCGAGCGGCGGGCGTGGTCGCCGAGGCCGTGGACGTAGACGACGGTGCCGCGGCGCTCGCTCCGGGCGCGGTGCACCTCCGCGTGGTGGAGCAGCCCGCCCAGCTCGAACCATTCGTGCTCGACCGCGCCGAGTACCGCGTCGAGGTCGACGTCGCGCAGGCCGGGGAGCTGCGCCGCTTCCTCGCGCAGCCAGTCGGTCACCGGCGCGAGCATGCGCTCGGCGAGGTCAGCGCGGGGCGGCGCTCCCTCGTAGGCCAGGGGCTTGCCGGCGAGCGCCGCCTCGAGCAGGTCCGCGTCCCTGGCAGCCACCTCTCCCCCGCGTGCGGTCAGGTCCGCCGCTTTCGCTTGCGTTTGCGCGCCTTCGCCCGGGCGCGCCGCGCGGCGTTGGGGGATTCGTCCTCCAGGCCCGGGATCTCGGTCGCGTCGCCCTCGATCACGCCGTCGTCGGCGCTGGGCGGCTGCTCCGCCTCCTCGCCCGGGCGCGGCCACGGGATCGCCACGCCGGCGTCCCATGCCGGGGGACGCCCGCCTGGCGGCCGCCCCGCGATCACCAGCCCGACGTAGGCGAACCACATGAACATCACGGGCAGCACGGTCTGCGCCAGCGGGCCGAGGATCAGGCCGACCGCGAGCGCCATGCCGAGGGTCGCGGAGAAGCGGGTGAGCAGGCCGGCGCGCATCGCCCAGAGCGCCGTGTAGACGATCGCGAAGATCAACGACAGCAGGCCCGCCGCGCCCACGGCCTGCGCGACGGACATCAGCCCCTGCTCGGAGAGCAGGTTCTCCGCGAGGCTGTAGATGTCGCCGACGCCCTGCTCCTGCTCGACGAAGTCGCGCGCCGCGCTCACCTGCGCGAGGCTGCCGAGGACCGACTGCAGGCCGAAGAGCAGGGGCCCGACCACGCACAGCCCGATGAGCCCGGTGAGCATGCCCTTCTCGATGCGCACCGCCGCCGCGCGGAACAGGTAGGTGAGCGGCGCCGCCATCGCCGCGTAGGCCAAGCCGGCCAGGATCCCGGAGAAGATCACCGCGCCGTTGTGCTCGTTGATCGTGCGCAGGACCTCGGGCCCGATCCCGCTCTCGGTGGTGAGCTCGGAGCGCAACAGCAGCGACGCGAAGAAGAGGATCAGCGGCGCGCCAGCCGCGAAGGCGACGGGGCGCGCGAGACGTCGCTCGCGCTCGATGATCTCCTTGCGGCTCACGGGCCGGTAATCCTATGGCTCGCGGGCCCCGATTACGCCTCGTCGAGCCCGATCGAGCGCAGCGCCTCGCCCTGGTCGGCGAAGAACGTCCCGCGCGCGATGCGCCCCTCGCGCACCTCGTACACCCACGCATAGGGCGGCAGCTCGGCCTCGATGCCGCTGTGGCGGCCCCACTGGCGCTGGTTGCGGATCAGCGCGATGACGTGATCGCCCTTCGCCCGCAGCTCGAAGTCGAAGCGCAGATCGCGCCACGGCCGCAGCCACCCTCCCCAGAACGCGGCCGTCCCCTCCGGCCCGTGGTAGGTCCCCGCCAGGTCCGGGACCATCACCATGCGCTCCGCGTCCCAGACCACGTCGGGTGCGAGCAGCGCGTTCATCACCTCCTGGTCGCGCCGGAAGAACGCGCCGAACAGCGTGCGCACGATCGCGAGGTTCTCCTCCTCGGGCATTCCCTCGCAGTATCTCTCGCTCGCGCGAGGCGCGCGGCCCCGAGCTCCCCCGGCGCCCTGGGGCGACGCCTTCGGCAAGTGCGTGGATCGCTTCGGGGTGAGCTGGCTGGTCAACATCACCGGCGCCTCCGAGTAGGCGGCGGGCGCCCGGCCTGACGCCGGCGGCGCCGTCCGAATACCCTGCCCGCATGCCCGAGCTCGCAGTCACCGCCATCGGCCGGGATCGGCCCGGCATCGTCGCCGCGATCAGCGGCGCGCTGCTGGAGCTCGACGGGAACATCGAGGACTCGCAGATGTCGATCCTCGGCGGGCACTTCTCGGTGATGCTGCTCGTCCACACGCCGGAGGGGGTGACGGCGGACCAGGTCGGCGAGCGGCTCGCGCGCGTTCGAGACGAGCTGGGGCTGGAGGCCGTCGCGGTGAACGAGGTCGACCAGCTGGGCCACACGGCCCGGACAGCCACCCACGTCCTGAGCGTCTACGGCGCCGACCGGCTCGGGATCGTCCACGGCGTGAGCCAGGCGCTCGCCGAGCTCGGGGTGAACATCTGCGACCTGGAGACGCGCGTCACCGGCACCGAGGAGGCGCCGGTTTACGTGATGCTGCTCGAGGTGGCGCTCGGCCAAGCCTCGCCCGAGGAAGTCGAGAGCGCGCTGCGCCAGGTCGGCGGGGAGACGGGGGTCGAGGTGAACCTGCGCGAGCTCGATTCCGAGGCGCTCTAGCCCGCCCTACGCCGTGCCCGTCCGCGAGGTCCTCCTCTACCCGCACCCCGCGCTCAAGCAGGTCGCGGCGCCCGTCCAGGCGAGCGACCTCGAAGCGGTGGCGACGGACCTGATCGACACGATGCGCTCGTTTGAGCGCTGCGTGGGGCTGGCGGCGCCGCAGATCGGCCTCGACGCGCGGGTCTGCGTGGTCGACGTGAGCGACCACCCGAAGGCGGAGACGTCGAACGGCCTGCTCGTCCTCGGCAACCCGCGGGTCGCGGAGAGCGAGGGCTCGCACGTCGCCCGCGAGGGCTGCCTGAGCCTGCCCGACGTGACCGCGAACGTCCGGCGGGCGACGCGCATCGTCGTCGAGCACATGGGCGGCGTCGTCGAGTGCGAGGGCTTCGAGGCGCGCGCCGTGCTCCACGAGATCGACCACCTCGACGGGATCCTCTTCTTGGACCGGGTCGAGTCGCTGGTCGACGACGTCTTCAGGCGCAAGAGCTACGCCGGGCCGCCGCCTGGCTCGGGACGCTCCTCCGGCTGAGCGTCGCCGCGGGCCGGCACGAGCTCGAAGGTCTCGCCGGCCGGGCGAATCGGGTAGTACTCGCTCTCGGGCCCGACGATCCGCGAGACGCGATCGCCCACGGCGAGCACCGCGTCGAGGAACGGCGCCATCAGCGCGATGAGCGCCTCGAAGCGATCGCGGCGCTGAAGCTGCTGCGGCGTGAGCTGCGGCATCGGGCGAACCGTAGCGGACTGTGACGTAGCATCCGCGCCGTGCCCGAGCCCGCTCCCAGCGGCCCGATCGCGATCTACGGCGCCACCGGCTACACCGGCCGGCTGATCGCCGCCGAGCTCGCGCGCGCGGGCGCCGAGGTCGTGCTCTCCGGCCGCAATGCCGCCAAGCTCGAGGCGCTCGCCGCCGAGGTGGACGGCAGCGTGCGCGTCCAGGCGGTGGCGCTCGACGATGCCGCCGGGCTGCGCCGCCTGCTCGAGGGCTGTGCGTGCGTGGTGGCGGCCGCCGGGCCGTTCCAGCTTCACGGCGCGCCCGTGGTGGAGGCCGCCGCAGAAACCGGCACGCACTACCTCGACACCACCGGCGAGCAGCCCTTTATGCGCCGCGTCTTCGACGAGTGGGGCCCGCGCGCCGCGCGCAGCGGGGCCGCGCTGATCACGGCGATGGGTTTCGACTACGTGCCGGGCGACATGATCGCGTCGCTCACCGCCGAGGGGCTCGAGACGGTGGACGAGATCTCGCTCGCCTACGCCGTCCTCGGCTTCGGGCCCTCGCGCGGCACCGCCCTCTCCGCGCTCGGGATGATCAGCGGCGGCGATCTGGAGTGGCACAACGGCGCGCTCGTCGAGGCCGACCGCAGCGTGCGCCGGCCCGCGGTCGACTTCCCGGAGCCGATCGGCCGCCAGCGCATGGTGCGCTACCCCGCGGGCGAGCACGTGACCGTGCCGCGCCACGTGCCGGTGCGCCGCGTGCGCACCTCGATCACGGCGGCGACCTTCGCCCCGCCCCGGATGAGCGCCCTGCCCGGGGCCCTGGCGCCGGCGCTGCAGGCCGCGCTCGGGACGCCGCTGCGCGGCCCGCTCGACGCGCTCGTCGCGCGCCTGCCCGAGGGCCCCTCGGAGGAGCGCCGCCGGGCCGCGCGCTTCACCATCGTCTGCGACCTGCGCGCGGGCGAGGTGCGGCGCCGCGGCGTGATCAGCGGACGCGACGTCTACGGGCTCACCGCGCGCTCGCTCGCCGCGGGTGCGCTGCGTTGCGCATCGCCCGGCTTCGACCGGACCGGCGCGCTCGCCCCCAGCGAGGCCTTCGACCCGCGCGAGTTCCTCGGCGAGCTCGCCGAGTTCGACGTCGCGTGGGAAGTGAGCGACGCCTCCCCTTAGGCTTCAGCGCCGTGAATCCCGCCACCACCTGTCCGCTCTGCGGGGGATCCGCCTACGGCTGGATCACGATCCCCGCCCGCGAGCTGCACCCGTCCGTCGGCATGCCCTCGCCCGTCGACCCCGACGAGGTCACGGGCAAGGAGCGCATCGTCGACCGCTGCGCCGACTGCGACTCGGGGATCGAGCGCGGCCGCGGGCCGATCGACCTCGCCGCCGAGCTCGAGGCGGTCTCCACCAGGCGCGACGACGGCAGCCTGCTGATCGCGGCGCCGAACCGCTCGAGCCTGCAGGCGGGGATCGGCAGCGAGGGCTGGGCGGCGCTCGCCGAGTGGCGCACGCGCCTGCTGCTCAGCCCCAAGGGCCTCGAGCTGCTCGCCCGCGACCAGGGGTATGAGCTCGAGCGCGTGCGCTTTCAGATCTGGGGGCGCGCGCAGGTGTGGATGTGGCAGACGCTCACCAACGGGCTCACCCTGCATCCCAACTTCCTGCACGAGGTGCGGGCCGGGCGGCTCACGCCGGAGAACGCGCGCAGCCGCTTCGCCTACGTCGCCGACTTCGTGGCGAGCGTGCTCGCGGCGCCGCTGGTCGCGCTCGTCTCGTTCCCGCTCGAGCTGATCGGGATCGTGCTGCGCAAGGGCGGCCTGATCGTCGCCGAGGCGCGCCGCGCCTAGGCGCCCAGCCGCCAGACGCGCCCTACGATCGGCAGGGCGAGCGCCCGGGGCGTGTAGTGGCCCGCGAGGGCGCCGACCCGGTAGAGCATGCCCGGTACGACAACGCGCTTGCCCTTCTCCGCGCCCTCCACCGCGGCGCGCGCGACCGCCTCGACGTCGGTCCAGATGAACTCGGGGACGCGCTCGCCGACCTTGATCCCCGCGGCCTCGACGAACTCGGTCCGCACCGGCCCGGGGCAGACCGCGGTCACCGTCACCCCGTGCGGGGCGAGCTCGGCGTGCGTCGCCTCGGAGAGACTCAGCACGAAGGCCTTGGTGGCGGCGTAGGCGGCGTTGCCCGGCATCGGCTGGAACGCCGCGGCCGAGGCGAGGTTGATGATCGCCCCGCGGCGGCGCTCCACCATTCCCGGCGAAAGCCGTGCCTGCAGCTCGACCACCGCCTCGCAGTTGAGCCGGACCATCTCGGCGACCCGCGCGGGGTCCGTGCGGTGCAGGCTGCCCGAGCCGCCGAAGCCCGCGTTGTTCACGAGCACCTCGACGACCAGGCCGAGCTCGCCGACGTCGTCCGCGAGCCGCGCGCGGGCCGCAGGGTCCTGCAGGTCGGCGGGCAGCGGCTCGGCGCGCACGCCGTGGGCCCCGCTGAGCTCGTCGGCGAGGGCGCGCAGGCGCTCCGCCCGGCGCGCGACGAGGACGAGGTTGTGGCCGCGCGCGGCGAGCAGGCGCGCGATCTCGGCGCCGATCCCCGACGAGGCGCCGGTGACGAGCGCGGCGCCGTCGCTTGCTGGCGGCGGGAGGGGCACGCGCGCAGGCTACACCGCGCGCACCGGCGTAACCACGGGCGCCTCTATGATCGGTTGCGATGGAAGAGCCATTCGGAGGCATGTTCGGGGACCCAGACGAGCTGCAGCGCCGGCTGGCCGAGTTCGCCGAGCAGCTGCAGGGGGCCCAGCAGGTCTCCTTCGCCGACAGCGCGATCCGGCTCGCCGTCGAGATGACGGTGGCGGCGATCAACCGCCTCAACCTCCAGGGAACGAGCGACGAGCAGGCCCTTCAGGTCCGCGACGCGATCCGCATCGTCTTCCCGGAGGCGGTCACGCTCGTGCGCGAGGCGCGCGAGGGCCTCTCCTGAGCCGTCACACCCGGGTTCGTTTGCTGACTGAGTCAGTCGGCGCCTGCGCGCCGCGCCTGCACGAAGGCGAATGCCGAGTAGCCGGCTAGTCCGACGGACGCGAGCAGCGACAGCCAAAGACCCCATCCCGCCGACGAGATCTGCACCGACTCGCCGAACCAGTCGGTCTCCTGGCTGAGCTGGCTTACGTCGTAGATGCAGATGGCGGCGGTGATGAGGCCCGCGATCCCTGCGAGCGTCATGGCCACTCGCGGTCGTGGTTTGCCGCGGAATACCGCCGCCAAGGTGACGCACAATGCGATCGCGCCGACCACGGCCACGACCTTGCCATCACCCGTGTCCAGACCGGAGATCGTGATGAACAGCGCCGTCGCCCAGGTTCCAAGGGTCCCGACGACCACGGCGCCAGCCAACCCCGCCACGATCCGCAAACGCCGCAGGTCGGCAGCGACGCTCGCCGCTGGCGCACCCAGCTGGGTCAGGTCCTCCCCGGGCTGCTCTTCCTCCCCCACGCGCTGACCGTATCGCGTTTGCCCGCGCGGCGCATCTTTTTTGCGGGGTGCGGCGCAAAGCCTGGATTGACTTGAAGCGCTCCGCGCGCGTCCTGTGCGGATCCACAAGCCACGATGCTCGACGGTGGCGAAGAATCGGATCCGGAGGTCCTCCGAGCGCGGCGCCGCGACGGTCGAGCACGCGGGGCTTGCGCTGCTCGTCGCGCTGCTCGTGGCGGCCGGGGTCGCGGCGCTCGCTGCGGATCCGCCTGAGCGGGCGGCGCGCGAGCTCGCGACCGCGATCGCCCGCAAGCTGCGCTGCGGCCCGAGCCTGCCCGGGCCCTGCTGGCGCGACCCGCTCACCTCCGCCTACGGGCGCCCGCTCGCCGGGCTCGTGCGCGCGCTCGCGCCCGTGCCCGAGGCGCTCCCGGGGCCCGGCGGCAGGCCGCTTCTGCCCGTGAGCTTCCCCCACTGCCGGACCCCCGCCTGCGCCGTGCCCGGCGAGCGGCCCGAGCTCACTGCGTCGAGGAGGCGCGTCACCGTCTACGTCGCCGTGCGCGACCGCAGGCGCGCGGGCGGAGGGGTCACCGTGGACTATTGGGAGTACAGGCCCACGCTGGGCTGGCGCCTGCGTCGCGTGCGCGCGAGCTCAGCCGACGTGCTCGCGCACGCGCGCACGCCCCTGCTCGAGACCGCCCACCCGCGCCTCGTCCCGCTCGAGACGCTCGCGGGCCGAAACCACGTGCGCTTCGCCCCGCGCGAGGAGCCGCCGTGGCGCTGGCGGGTCGAGAGCGCCCCCTGACCCGCCAAGCGTGCGGAAACGTTTGCGCCTAGCAACGGAAATCGCGCGGTCGGCGGGCGGGCATTCAGTGGCCTGCAGGCGGGCCTGTCACCAAGTCGCGTCGTGGTGCTCCATGACGCCGAGGCCGCGCGCCAGCTCCAGCCCGCCGGGCAGCGTCCCCCGGAACGCCCCGAACGGCTGGCGGTACGAGTAGCGCACGATCATCCGGTTCTCCGCCTTCGCGCGCTCGGCCTCCGCGGTGAACTCAAGCCGCGCGCCGTCGGCGAACGCGACCGCGTCGAGCCCCTCGAAGCGCACGGGCTCGGGCTCAAACGGCGCGCCCTCCACCCAGATCGCGCGCTCGGAGTTGCGCTGCGGGTCGTTCACGCCCTCCACGAGGTTCCAGGCGACGGTGCGCCCGTCGGCGAGCTCGCCCACGCCGGCCGACCAGTTCCAGACCGTGCGGCGCGGGTGGTAGCCCGCGGACTCGTCCTCGATCCCCGGCGCCTCGCCGCGCAGGCGGCGCTCGCCGATGCGCACGTCGTAGGCGATCGGCGCGCCCGCGCGCTTGCGCGTCCACACGTAGCCGCCCGCGCCGTTCGGGCACACGGACTCGACCCAGCGACCCCCGTTGCCGAACCGCAGGAACGCGCGCACACGCTCTCGCGTGCGCGGCTCGCGGCCCTCGATCCGGGTCGTGCACTCGCCCTCGGGCGCCCAGCGCACGGCGCCCGCCTCGGCCTCGGTCCACACCTCGCCGCGCGCGCCTGGCAGGAGCGTCACCGTGCGCTCGACGAGCTCGCCGCGCTCGCGGTCGAGCACGGCCCAGAACGTCTGCCCGAGCGGGCCCACCTGTACGCGCGCGGCGCAGAGCATGAGCTCGTCCGCGAACACGGCGACGTAGCGCCAGCGCTTTCGGGTCGTGCCGGCGAAGCGCAACGGGAGCTTCGCCGGCGGGAGCGGCAGCGCTGGCCGGCCCTTGCCGGGCCCTCGCCACGGCAGGGAGCGCAGCGCGTCGGCGCTCATGGGCCGAGCAGCGTGCGGCCGTCGTCGGTGATCGTCCAGCCGGGGTTGTAAGCGATCTCCCAGGGGTGCCCGTCGGGGTCGGTGAAGGCGGCGGTGTAGCCGCCCCAGAAGGCCTTGCCGGGCTCGCGCGTGATCCGCGCCCCGGCGGCGCGCGCCTCCTCGATCACGGCGTCGACCTCCTCCGGCGAGCGGACGTTGTAGGCGAGCGCGAAGCCGCCTGAGCCGCCCGCGTCCTCGACCCCCGAGTCGGCCGCGAGCTTGCCGCGGTCCCAGAGGGCGACGACCATGCCGCCCGCCTGAAAGAAGACGACCTCGCCGTCGGGGCTGTGGCCGCGCCACCCGAGCGCCTCGTAGAAGGCGCGGGAGCGCTCGACGTCCGCGACGCCCAGCGTGATCAGCGAGAGGCGCTGCTCCATCCCGACAGCATGGCACGGGGCCGCCCGCCGCCGCGGCGCGGGGAGCGGCTACTCGATCACCGCGAGGACGTCCCCGCTGCCCACGGAGTCGCCCTCCTTCACCTTGAGGGAGGTCACCTTGCCCGCGCGGTGGGCGGTGATCTCGTTCTCCATCTTCATCGCCTCGATCACGCAGACCAAATCGCCCTCCGCTACCTCCTGGCCCTCCGAGACCGCGACCTTGAAGACCGTGCCCTGAAGCGGCGAGGTGAGCTCGGGGCCGCCCGCGCCGCCGCCACCGCCGCCGCTTCGGCGCCGCTCCCGGCGCGGCGGCGGCTTGAGCCCGGGGTTCGCGGACGCCGCCGCGGGGGCGGCCGCGCCGATCACCTTGACCTCGTGCAGGCGGCCGTCGACCTCCACCTTGTAGGTGCGCTCGGTGGCCTGCGCGGCCTCCTCGCCGTCGTTCGCGGGCGCGGGGTCCGCCGGGGCGAGGCTCTTCAGCCACTTGCGGTCGGCGATCAGCTCCCGGCAAGTGGACGCCTTCGCCCACTCCTCCGAGGAGAGGATCGCCTTGTGGAACGGGATCAGCGTCGTGAGCGGCTCGATCTTGTACTCGTCGAGCGCGCGCAGCATGCGCCTCGTGGCCGACTCGCGGTCGACGTCCCAGACGATCAGCTTGGCGACCATCGGGTCATACAGCGGGGTGACCTCGGTCCCCGCCTCGAGCCCGGAGTCGACGCGCACGCCGGGGCCGGAGGGCTCGACGTAGGTGTGGATCGGACCGGGCGCCGGGGCGAAGTTCTTGTGGGCTGCTTCGGCGTTGATGCGGCACTCGATGGCATGCCCGCGGAGCTCGACGTCCTCCTGGGTCACCGAGAGCGGCTCGCCCGCGGCGATGCGGATCTGCTCGCGCACGATGTCGATGCCGGTGACCATCTCGGTCACGCAGTGCTCGACCTGCACGCGGGTGTTCATCTCGAGGAAGAAGTACTCGTCGCCCACCTGCATGCCCTCGATCGTCCCGGCGCCGCGGTAGTCGACGGCCGCGGCGGCCTCGGTCGCGATCCTGCCGATGCGCTCGCGCATCTCCTCGTCGACGAGCGGGCCGGGGGCCTCCTCGATCAGCTTCTGGTGGCGGCGCTGGATCGAGCAGTCGCGCTCGCCGAGGTGGATGACGTTGCCGTGCGCGTCGGCGAGGACCTGCACCTCGACGTGCCTGGGGTCCTCGAGGTAGCGCTCGAGGTACACGCGCGGGTCCGAGAAGAACTTCTCGCCCTCGCGCGCGGCGCCCTCGAAGGCATCGGCGAGCTCGTCCTCTGAGTGGGCGACGCGGAAGCCCTTGCCGCCGCCGCCGCCCGCGGCCTTGCAGGCCACGGGATAGCCGATCTCCGCAGCGACCTTGCGCGCCGCCTCGATGTCCTCGGAGGGCTCGGTCGAGCCGGGGACGATCGGCACGCCGGCCGCCTGCATGATCTCGCGGGCGCGGGTCTTGGAGCCCATCGCCTCGATCGCGCTGGGCGGCGGGCCGATCCAGACCAGCCCGGCCTCCTCGAGCGCCCTGGCGAAGGCGGCGTTCTCGGCGAGGAAGCCGTAGCCCGGGTGCACGGCCTCGGCGCCCGCCTTGAGGGCGACCTCGATGATGCGCTCGATGTTCAGGTAGCTCTCGGCCGGCACCGGCGGGCCCAGCAGGTAGGCCTCATCGGCGAAACGCACGTGCGGGGTATCGCGATCGGCCTCCGAGTAGACGGCCACCGAGCCGATCCCCATCTCGCGCAGCGTCCGCATCACCCGGATCGCGATCTCGCCGCGGTTGGCGACCAGCACCTTCTCGAACATTGGCGCGGCAGTCTATTTGGCCGGGGCCGTTGACGCGGACGGCGCGACGGCCCTCAGGCCGCCAGCAGCGCCGGCTGCTCGCCCCGCGCGACGATCTGGTCGCGGCCGGGGCCGACGCCGATCAGCTTGATCGGCACGCCCACGAACTCCTCGATGTAGGCGAGGTAGTCGCGCGCCTCCTGCGGCAACTCGGACTCGTCGCGGCAGCCGCCGATGTCGCCGTCGAAGCCGGGCAGTTCGTCGTACTCAGCCTCGGCAGCATGGAGGATCGACTGGTGGTATGGGAACTCGTCGAAGACCGCACCGTCGCCGCCCCGGTAGCGCACGGCGACGCGGATCGGGTCGAGGCCGGCGAGCACGTCGAGCTTCGTGATCACGAGCGCCGACAGCTTGTTGAGGCGCACGGCGTAGCGCAGCGCGACCAGGTCGAGCCAGCCGGTGCGGCGCTCGCGCCCGGTCGTCGTGCCGTACTCGTGCCCCTTGGTGAGCAGGTGCCTGCCGACCTCGTCGTCGAGCTCGGTGGGGAAGGGGCCGGCGCCGACGCGCGTCGTGTACGCCTTGGCGACGCCCCAGACCTCGGTGATGTCGGTCGGGCCGACGCCCGCACCGACGCAGGCCGCGCCCGCGATCGGGTTCGACGAGGAGACGAACGGGTAGGTCCCGTGGTCCAGGTCGAGCATCGCCGCCTGGGCGCCCTCGAACAGCACGACGCCGTCGCGGTCGAGGATCTCCCAGCACAGGCGCGCGGTGTCGGCGATATGGGGCTCGAGGCGGTGGCCGTAGGCGGTGTACTGCTCGGCGATCGCGTGCAGGTCGAGCTTCGGGTCGCGCGCGAACGGGCGCAGCATCTGCTTCTTGGGCTCGAGCGCGGCGAGGATCTTCTTGCGCAGGATCTTCGGATCGAGCAGGTCCTGCACGCGAATCCCGAGGCGGGCCGCCTTGTCGGCGTAGCAGGGGCCGATGCCGCGCTTGGTGGTGCCGATCGCGAGCTTGCCGAGCTTGGCCTCGCCCGCCGAGTCGAGCATCACGTGGTAGGGCATGATCACGTGCGCGTTGGCCGAGAGCTTCACGCCGGTCACGGCGACGCCGCGGCGGCGCAGGCCGTCGAGCTCGGAGATCAGCACCGCGGGGTCGACGACGACGCCGTTGCCGATGATGCAGGTGACGCCCGGGTAGAGGATCCCCGAGGGGATCAGGTGCAGCTTGAACTCCTCGCCGTCGCGCACGATCGTGTGGCCGGCGTTGTTGCCGCCCTGAAAGCGCACGACCGCGTCGGCCCGCTCGGCGAGCAGGTCGACGATCTTGCCTTTGCCCTCGTCACCCCACTGGGTGCCGACGATCACGATTCCTGGCATCGGCGCAGAGCTTAGGGGGAACGCGGGGCGACCCTAGGTGGCGCGGTAGCGCTGGTCCGGCCCCTCCAGGCGCAGCGGATCGCCGCAGATCTCCACGAGCCGCGAGACCGTCCGCGCGCCGATCTGTTCCTCGAGCTCGGCCTCGTCGAGGTTCGTCGTGACGATCACGGCGCGCTCGGAGACGTAGCGCTCGTCGATGATCGCGTAGAGCTGCTCGAGCACCCAGTCGGAGCGCTTCTCTGCGCCGAGGTCGTCGATGTGGAGCAGGTCGACCGAGGTGAGGCGCTCGAAGAACTCCAGGTACGAGTCCTCGGCGGGGTCGGCGTCGTAGGTGCGCCGGATGCGCGCGAGCAGGCGCGGCAGCGAGTAAACGGCGAGCGAGTAGCCCGCCTCGGCGGCGGCGCTCGAGACGAGCATGGCGAGCGTCGTCTTGCCCGTGCCGATGTCGCCGCTCAGCCACAGGCCGCGCCCGCGCGCGAGCATCTCCCGGAGCTCCTCGACGTACTCGCGCACGACCGCGACCACGTCGCGCGTCTCCGGCCGGCGCGCCATGTCGGAGACCGGCGGGCGGTCGAAGGAGACGCCGCGGTAGCGCGGCGGGATCGCCGAGGAGACGCCGCGCGTGCGCTTGCGCCGCAGGCTGCGGCACTCGCAGGGCTCGACGACGCCCGCCTCCGTCTCCACCCAGCCGGTGCCGTCGCACTTGGCGAGCGGGCAGGCGCCCACGGTCGCGTCGCCGGGGCGCAGCGGCACGACGTTGCCGGCCCCGGGCGCAGCCAGGCGCGGCACGGACGCGCCCTCCGCCCGTGCGGGATTTGCGCCGCGCTCAGAACTCATCCTCGTCGACGCCGAACGGGTCGTCGTGCGCGGCCGCGTCGCCGCCCTCGCCGCCCGCGTCCGGCGGCGGCTGGCCCGTGCGGTCGGTCCGCGCGAGGTTCATGAACCGCGGGTAGATGCTCTGGAACGCGAGCTCGACCGTGCCGATCGGGCCGTTGCGGTGCTTGGCGAGGATCAGCTCGGCCTTGCCGCGGATGTCCTCGTCGGGGTCCTGCTCGTAGTACTCCTGGCGGAAGATGAAGCAGACGAGGTCCGCGTCCTGCTCGAGGTTCCCGGACTCACGCAGGTCGGAGAGGATCGGGCGCTTGTCCGGGCGCAGCTCAGGCGCGCGGGAGAGCTGCGAGATGCCCAGCACCGGCACGTTGAGCTCGCCCGCGAGCAGCTTGAGGCCACGGGAGATCTGGCCGACCTGCTCGACGCGGTTGGCCCGCGGGTCGTCCGGGCGCATGAGCTGCATGTAGTCCACGATGATCAGGCCGAGCTTGCCCTCGCGCGAGTACAGGCGCCGCGCCTTGGAGCGGAGCTCCAGGACGCTGAGGTCGGACGAGGTATCGATCCAGATCGGCGCGTTCTCGAGCTGGTTGGACGCGCGCAGGACCTTCGGCCAGAGGCTCTTGATCTGCCCCTTGCGGAGCTTGTCGCCGGCGATGCGCGCGCGGCAGGCGAGGAAGCGGTGGGCGAGCTCCGTCTCGGACATCTCAAGCGAGAAGAAGGCGACCGGCAGCCCCTTCTCGACGGCGACGAAGTCGGCGATGTTGGCGACGAGCGCGCTGTTGTGCACCACGATGTCGTCCGCGACGAAGGACTCGTCGCCCGGCACCTGGAGGTCATAGGTCTCCTCCACCCCGGCGGGCTCGATCGACGCGATCTCGTCCCACCAGATGTCGGAGGTGGCGAGGTGCTCGAGGGTCGG
>DATCLC010000111.1:0-23559 GCA_036564135.1 Solirubrobacterales bacterium | reverse complement strand
CCAACCCCTCGACCAACCCGGCCACCTACAACACCACGGTCGCCGACATCGGCTCCGAGATCACCTGCGTGGTGACCCGCACCGGCAAGGGCGGCACGTCTGAGCCGGCGGAGTCGCAGGCGGTGCTGGTGACGCCGTAGGTGGGTGCGGGTGCCGCAAGGCAGCGCTTGCTGCGAGGGCGTGACGCCGATCGGCGTCACGCCCTCGCGCTGACGCCGCCGACAAGACCTAAGGCAAGCCTCCCCGAAGACACCTCCACCTCCAACTCCACTGGGCCACGCCGCCCCCGGGCGGCGTGGCCCGGTGGGTTGTTGCCTTGAGACGGCGTTCCGCCGGCGGCCGCCGCCGCGGACGCCCCGCCACCCATTTGCAAGGAAATGGCAGGTCTCGCAAGGAAGATGAAAGGTTCGATTCGCGTGGGCGTTGACTAGCGCGAGTCCTCCGGTAGGACTCCGCTCGACGGCAGGAGAGGTTTCCCCGGGCGCGGCCCTAGGGAGTGCGGCCCGGGATGGGACGCAACGGCGGCCGTCCAGGTGCGCGTCCGCCGCTAGGGGCGCAGCGTTGCCCGCATGGAGAGGAGTACGTGATGGCGAAGCGACTCGAGCTCAACCGTAGGCAGATCCTGCAAGCGGCGGCTGCGGCTGCCGGCGCCCTCGCGTGGCGCGGGAGCTGGCCCACCTTTTCCCAGGCGCGGGACTCGCTCCCGGGGCCCGGGACCGGGGATCTCCGCCTCTGGTACGACGAGCCGGCGGGCGGCGACTGGCTGCGCGCCCTCCCGGTCGGTAACGGGCGGCTCGGCGGGATGGTCTACGGCAACATCAATACCGAGACCATCCAGCTCAACGAAGACACCGTGTGGGCCGGTGGGCCGCACGACTACACCAACCCAAACGGCGCCGAGGCGCTGGCCGAGATTCAGCAGCTGGTGTTCAACGACCAGTGGTCGCAGGCCCAGCAGCTCGCCGACCAGGCGATGCTCGGGAACCCGGCTGGGCAGCTTGCCTACCAGCCGGTCGGCAACCTGCAGCTCGCGTTCTCCCAGCCGGCCGAGATCTCCGACTACTGGCGCGAGCTCGATCTGGAGACCGCGATCTGCTCGGTTGGCTACGCCGCGGGCGGCGTGGCGCGGCGCCGGGAGGTGCTGGCAAGCGCTCCCGATCAAGTGATCGCCGTGCGGTTGCAGGCCGAGGCGCCCGGGGCGATCTCGTTCGTGGCGAGCTTCAATAGCCCTCAGCAGACGACGTCGTCGAGCCCGGACCAGGCGACGGTGGCGCTCGATGGGGTCAGCAGCGCGCACCGCGGCATCCCGGGCTCGGTGCGCTTCCTAGCACTCGCCCGGGCGTACGCCGAAGGCGGCACGGTGACGAGCGCCAATGGGCAGCTCTCGGTCGCGGGCGCCGATGCGGTGACGTTGCTGATCTCGATCGGCACAAGCTACGTGGACTACACCGATGTCTCGGGCGACTACGAGGGCGTCGCCTGGTCGCATCTGGAGGCCGCCGAGGAGCGGTCGTACGAGGAGCTGCGCGAGCGTCATATCGCCGACTACCAGGAGCTCTTCAACCGGGTGACCATCGACCTCGGCCGGACCAGCGCCGCCGACGACACCACCGACGTACGGATCGAGCAGCACGCGAGCAGGGATGACCCGCAGCTGTCCGCGTTGCTCTTCCAGTACGGCCGGTACCTGCTGATCTCGAGCTCGCGGCCGGGGACCCAGCCGGCCAATCTCCAGGGGATCTGGAACAACCAGATGTTCCCGCAGTGGGAGTCGAAGTACACGCTCAACGCGAACCTCCCGATGAATTACTGGCCGGCGGGCTCGACCAACCTCGCCGAGCTCTACGAGCCGGTCTTCGCGATGATCGACGATCTCACCGAAACGGGAGCGAAGGTGGCCGAGCTGCAGTACGGCGCCTCGGGGTGGGTCGTCCACCACAACACCGACGGATGGCGCGGGGCCTCTGTGGTCGACGCCGCGTTCTGGGGCATGTGGCAGACCGGCGGCGCCTGGCTCGTGCTCAACGCCTGGGATCACTTCCAGTTCACCGGCGACGTCGAGATGCTCGAGCGGAACTACCCCGCCATGAAGGGCGCGGCGCAGTTCTTCCTCGACACCCTCGTGGAGGAGCCGAACCTCGGGTGGCTCGTCACGAATCCATCGAACTCACCTGAGCTCGCGCACCACCCGGGCGTATCGATCTGCGCGGGCCCGACGATGGACAACCAGATCCTCCGGGACCTCTTCTCGGCCTGTGCGCAGGCCAGCGAGATCCTCGGCGTCGACGAGGACTTCCGCGACGAGGTCCTGGCGACGCGCGAGCGTCTGGCGCCGATGCAGATCGGCTCCCGGGGGAACATCCAGGAGTGGCTCTACGACTGGATCGAGACGGAGCCGAACCACCGGCACATCTCCCACCTGTACGGCCTGCATCCGAGCAACCAGATCACCAAGCGCGATACCCCCGAGCTTTACGACGCCGCGCGCAAGACCCTGGAGCTGCGCGGCGACGACGGCACCGGCTGGTCGCTGGCGTGGAAGATCAACTTCTGGGCCCGGATGGAGGAGCCCGAGCGGGCTCACGAGCTGATCTCAAAGCTGATCGTTCCCGCCCGGCTCGCGCCGAACATGTTCGACCTGCATCCCCCGTTCCAGATCGACGGCAACTTCGGGGCGACCTCGGGGATCGCCGAGATGCTCCTGCAGAGCCACAACGGTGAGCTGCACCTGCTGCCCGCGCTGCCCGAAGCCTGGCCCTCCGGGCACGTCACAGGGCTGCGCGGCCGCGGGGCGGTGACCGTGGACGCGGAGTGGGATGAGGGCGCCCTCACGGAGGCGCGCGTGACGGCCGATCGGGCCGGCGAGTTGGTCCTGCGCAACGCGAGCTTCGCCGAGGGGCCAGTTGCCGTGTACCGCGAGAACGGGGCGGTCGTGGCGTCGGAGCTGGCCGACGACGTTCTGAGGTTTCAGGCGAAGGCGGGTGAGACGTACCGGATCGTCCCCGGTGAGACGGGGGAAGGTGCGAAGCTGGTCCTCGTGGGCGAGCCGGTCCAGCGAGAGGTGGGCAGGCGCAGGAAGCGGACGAAGTTCCGCGTCCGGGTGACCAATCGCGGCGTCGACCCCAGCGGCCCCGTGCGCCTGGTGGCGAACGCACAGCGCAAGCGGCTGCGGATCCTCGGCGGCAAGCGCCGCGAGATCGAGAGCCTCGCGCCCGGCGCCAGCGCCCAAGAGACGTTCACGTTCCGGATTCGCAAGGCGGCTCGCGGGAAGACGACGAAGATCAAGTTCGTGGCCCGGGGCCCGAACGTGAAGGCCCGCAAGGCCGCCGTGCGCCTGCGAGTCCGGCGCTGAACGGGTCGTGGCGCGGGTGGCCGCGCGCTCCGGTGCAACGCACGAACCGTGCACAAGCAATGCATCCACCCTGCACTGATCCTGCAGGTTCTTGCATAATGCTGCGCCGGGATGAGAGGTGCAGCGCGAAGGGCCGCGATCATGGAGCGGATCCGGCGTGACGGCGCGGCGGGAGTCGGCGATCTCGCGCGCGACATGGGCGTCTCGCCGGTCACCATCCACCGGGACCTGGAGAGGCTCGCCGCGGAGGGCCTGATCGAACGGGTCCACGGCGGCGCCAAGCTGTCCGAGACCGAGCGCGCCATGCGCACGGCGTGGGCGACCCGCCGGCCCCGCAACGCCGCCGCGAAGGCGCAGATCGCCCAGAAGGCGCTCGAGTGGATCGAGGACGACTCGACGATCTTCATCGACTCGTCGACCACCTGCGCGGCGCTCGCCACGGCGCTCGCGGCGCGCCCGGTGCGCTCGCTCACGTTGGTCACCAACTCGCCCGCGATCGCCGCCGAGCTCGATCACGACGGGGTGCACCTGATCGTCGCTCCCGGCGAGGTGAATCAGGACCTGCGGATGATCGGCGGGCGCTGGACCGTCGAGTTTTTGAGCGAGCTCAACTTCGCCACCGCGTTCGTCTCCGCGCTCGGCCTGACCGCCCAGGCGGGGCTGACGACGGCCCAGCGGGCGGTCGCCGACGTCCTGCGGGCGGTGCGCCGCGTCTCGGCGCGCACGATCGCGCTCGTCGACTCCTCCAAGTACGGGGTGCGCTCGCTGCTGCCCGCGCTCGCCGTCGACGAGCTGGACGTGCTGATCACCGACGGCGACCTGCCCGAGGTGCACCGGGCCGAGCTGCGCGACGCGGGCGCGCGCCTGGAGATCGCCGGGGAGCGCGCGATCCGGACGTCCTGAGGGCCGCCCTTCGCCTCAGGCCGCCTGGCGCTGCCAGGACCCGTAGAGGCCAGCGTAGGCGCCGCCCGCCGCGAGCAGCTCCTCGTGCGTGCCGGTCTCGACGATCCGCCCGTGCTCGAGCACGACGATCTTGCCCGCGCGGCGGATCGTGGAGAGCCGGTGGGCGATCACGATCGCGGTGCGCCCGTGCAAAAGCCGCTCGAGCCCGGCCTCGATCACGCGCTCGGTGCGCACGTCGACGTTCGACGTCGCCTCGTCGAGGATGAGGATGCGCGGCTCGGCGAGCAGGGCCCGCGCGAAGGAGACCAGCTGGCGCTGGCCGGCGGAGAGCTGTACGCCGCGCTCGCCGATCTCCGTGTCGAGCCCATGCGGCAGGCGGGAGACGAACCCGTCCGCGCCCACGGCGCGCACCGCGGCCTGGATCTCCTCGTCGGTCGCGTCGGGCTTGCCGAAGGCCACGTTCTCACGCACTGAGCCGGAGAAGAGGAAGCCCTCCTGGGGAACGATGCCGAGCTGGCTGCGCAGCGCGGAGGAGTCGAGGTCGCGCAGATCGTGTCCGTCGATCAGCACGCGCCCGCGCTGCGGGTCGTAGAAGCGCGCCACCAGCTTCGCGAGCGTCGACTTACCCGCGCCGGTCTCGCCGACGAGCGCCACTGTCTGCCCGGGCGGAATGCGCAGGTCGATCCCGGCGAGCGCCCACTCGTCGCCCTCGCCGAGCTCGCGCGCGTCGCCGCCGCCCGCGTAGGAGAACCACACGTCGTCGAGCACGATCTCGCCGCGGATCTCGCCGGGGTCGATCGCGTCCGGCCGGTCGACCATGTCGGGCGGCGTGTCGAGCAGGTCGAAGATCTTGTCGAGCGCAGCCATGCCCTGCTGGTAGGTCGTGTAGAGCTGCGAGATCTGCTGGATCGGGTCGAAGAACGCGTTCAGGTAGCCGACGAACGCGACCACCACGCCGATCTCGACGTTCCCGCGGTAGGCCTGGTACCCGCCGTAGAGCAGGATCGCGGCCGTGCCGACCGCCGAGAGCAGCTCGACCGCCGGGAAGTATGAGGCGTTGAGGTAGACCGTCCTCATGTTCGCCCGGCGGTTCTCCTCGTTCAGGTCGGTCATACGGGCGAGGTGGCGCTCCTCTTGGCCGAAGCTGCGGATCACCCGCACGCCGGAGAGCGTTTCCTGCAGGTAGGCGGTGATGTTCGCGATCTTCTCGCGGGTCGCGCGGTAGGCGCCCGCGGAGGCGATCCGGAAGATCACGCTGCCCACAGCGAGCACGGGGAACGTGAGGAACGTGATCAGCGCGAGCGGCACGTCCAGCAAGAGCAGGATCACGACGACCCCGGCGAGCGTGAGCGTCGACTGGAACAGGGTCACGACGCCGTCGGTGACTAGCGAGTCGAGCGCCTGCACATCGTTGGTGAGGCGGGAGATCAGAACGCCGGGCCTGCGCCGGGTGAAGAAGCCGATCGACATGCGCTGCAGGTGCTCGTAGATGCGCATGCGCAGGTCCTGCAGCGCGCGCTGGCCGACCCAGCCGACCAGATACGTCTGCGCGTAGCTCGCGCCCCAGAAGATCAGGACCGATAGGAGAAAGACGCCGACGATGATCGCGAGCGCGCCCGTGTCGCCCGCGCGGATGCCCTCGTCGATGGCGAGCCCCGCGAGGTACGGCGGCGCGAGCCCGGCGCCGGTCGCCGCGATGAGCGCGACCAGCATGAGGGCCACCTGGCGCCGGTAGGGACGCAGGAGCCCGAGCATCCAGCGCACCTTGCGCCCGCGCTCGTCCTCGCCGCGGATGAGGCGCCACACGTCGCGCATCAGCGCGAACGTGTTGGCGATCGCCTGCAGCGCCTGAGGCTGCTCGCGCGGCTCGACCTCCTCGATCTCCTCGGTGCGCCGCGGCCCGCCGCCGTTGGGATCGGCGTCGCGCCCCGCGCGCCCCCGCTCCTGCGGGCCGCTCACAGCCGCGCCACCTCCTCGCGCTCCTCGAGGTCGCGCTGCAGGAACACCGAGTCCTCGCAGCCGTGCTCGGCGATCTCGCGGTAGAGCTCGCAGCGCTCGATGAGCTCCTCGTGCGTGCCGCGGTCGACGATGCGCCCAGCGTCCATGACGACGATCTCGTCGGCGAGCGAGATCGTGGAGAGGCGGTGAGCGACGACGAACGTCGTACGCCCCTGCATCACCTCGCGCAGGCCGCGCTTGATCGCGTCCTCGGTGGTGGCGTCCACCGACGAGGTCGCGTCGTCGAGGATCAGGATGCGCGGGTCGGCGAGCAGGGCACGCGCGATCGCGATCCGCTGGCGCTGCCCGCCGGAGAGCGTCATCCCGCGGTCGCCGACGATCGTGTCGTAGCCGTCCGGGAGCGCCTCGATGAACCCGCGCGCCTGGGCGAGCTCGGCGGCGCGCTCGATCTCCTCGCGCGTCGCGTCGGGGCGGGCGTAGGCGATGTTCTCGGCGACGGTGGCCGAGAACAGGAAGCTGTCGTCGGCGACGAACGCCACCTCGTGGCGCAGCGAGTCGAGGTCGACCTCGCGCAGATCGGCGCCGTCGATGAGGACGGTGCCTTCGGTCGGGTCGTACAGGCGCGCGAGCAGGGCGACCAGGCTCGTCTTGCCCGAGCCGGTCGGGCCGACGAGCGCCACCGTGCGCCCGGCCTCGATTCGCAGGTCGATGCCGTCGAGGGCGAGCTCACCGGTGGCCGGGGCGGCGCCGTTGCCGCCGGCGAGCGCGGCGGCCGATGCGCGCGCGCCGAGCTCGGGGACCGGGTAGGCGAGCGAGACGCCGCGGAACTCGACCGCGCCCGGGCCGTCGGGGAGCGGGGGCGCGTCGGGCCGGCTCGTGATCCGCGGCTCGCGGTCGAGGATCTCGAACATCCGGTTTCCGGACGCGACCGCGCGCTGCGCCATGCCGAGCGCCATGCCCAGCATGCGCATCGGGCCGGTGAGCATCACCAGGTAGATGTAGAACGCGCTGAAGTCACCGAGGCTCATCCCTCCGTTGATCACCGAGCGGCCGCCGAGGAAGAGGACGACGGCGAGCCCGATCTGCGGGATGAAGCCGAGGAGGGGGGAGTAGAAGGCGCGCAGGCGGGTCGAGTAGACGTTCTGGTCGAACACCCGCGCGACCGAGTTGCGGAAGCGCTCCAGCATGTACGGCTCGCGCGAGAACGCCTTGACGACCCGGATGCCCGACATCGACTGCTCGGCCTCCGCGGTGAGCTCGGCGATCCGCTGCTGCACCTCCTGCAGCGCGGGGCGCGAGAGCCGGCTGTAGCGCGCGGCGGTGAGCACGACGACCGGCACCGGCGCGAGCGCGAGCAGCGCGAGCCAGGGGTTGATCGCGATCATCACCGCGCTCGCGAGCAGGATCGTGAGCGCGTTCTGCGTGAGGAAGATCAGCCCGTAGCCGAGGAAGAACCGGATCGACTGCAGGTCGACCGTGGCCCGCGACATGAGCTGCCCGGTCTGCTGGGTGTCGTAGAAGCCGAGCTCGAGCGTCTGCAGGCGCTGGTACATGCGCTCGCGCAGGTCGAACTCGACCGCCAGCGAGACCCGGCCCGCGATCAGGCGCCGGATCACGGTGAGGCCGAGGCGCAGGATCCCGGCTCCGACGATCGCAAGCGCGAGCGGCCAGAGGTCGGGCCGCACGCTGCCCGCGCGCTCGATCTCATCGACCGTGCGGCCGACCAGGTAGGGGATGAGCACCGTCATGCCCATCGCCGCCCAGGCGAAGACGAGCGAGCCGATCGCTGCGCCCTTGTACGGGCGCAGGAATCCCAACAGCCTGCGCAGCGTCGACATCTACACCACTATACGAAGTGAAGTATTGGCCAGGCCGCCGGGCGGACCGGCGCGCCCTCCTAGGCGCGCCGGTACATCCGCGTCGTGAGCGGCGCGAAGATCGCGGTGAGCAGCGCCGCGGTGCCCAGCGCGATCAGCACGTCGCTGCTCGCCACGTCGCCCGCCATGAACCCGCGCGAAGCGTCCGCGAGGATCGAGATCGGGTTGACGTTGACGAACGCCTCGAGCGCGCTCGGCAGCGTGTCCGGGTCGACGAACACGTTGCTGAGGAACGTCAGCGGGAAGATCCCCATGAAGCCGGCGTTCATCACCGCGTTCGGCGAGCGCATCAGCAGGCCCATCGTGGTGAACACCCACGAGAGCCCGAACGAGAACACCACCACGAGCGCGAGCGCCGCGAGCACGCCGCCGAGCCCCGCCTCGGCGCGATAGCCGAGGATGTAGCCGACGGTCATGATCACCGTCCCGGCGATCAGGTAGCGCACGGTGTCGCCGAGCAGCGCGCCCACGAGCGGGGCGGGCCGCCACACCGGCAGCGACCGGAAGCGGTCGACGACGCCCTTGGTCAAATCCGTGTTGATCGAGATCCCGGAGTAGACCGTCGTGAACAGTACGGACATGACGAGCATGCCGGGGAGGATGTACTGCAAATACTCCTTGGTGGAGCCCGCGATCGCGCCGCCGAACAGGTAGGTGAACATCAGCACGAACATCACCGGCGTGATCGTCACGTCGAGCAGCTGCTCGGGGACGTGCTTGATCTTGAGCATCCCGCGCCAGCCGAACGCCATCGCCGCCTGAAGCGGGCTGGCGCGCCGCGGCCGCGGGGCGGACGAGAGCGCCTTGTGCATCGCCTCCTCGAGGGAGGGGTGCGGTTGGGGTTGCGTGTTCTCGGCCGTCGTCATGCCACCTGCTCCTCGATCTCGATCTCCTCGGTCTCTTCCGCGGGGCGCCCGGTGAGCGCCATGAACACCTCGTCGAGCGTCGGCTGGCCGAGCGAGAAGTCGGCGATCCGCACGCCGGCGCGCGTCAGCTCGGCGACGACCTCGGCGCCGCGGTCGGCGTCGGGGCACGTCGCGGTGAGCGCCGCCGGGTCCGGGTCGAGGTGCACCGCGTCGGCCCCGAGCTCGGCGGCGAGCACGCGCTGCGCCTCGGGGCGCTGCTCCGGGTCCAGCAGCCGCACGTGCAGCGAGCCGGTGCCCACCGACGCCTTGAGCTGCCCCGGCGTGCCCTCGGCGATCACCTTGCCGTGGTCGATCACCGCGATGCCGTCGGCGAGCTGGTCGGCCTCGTCGAGGTACTGCGTGCAGAGCAGGACCGTGGTGCCCGACTCGCGCAAGGCGCGGACGATGTCCCAAACCTGGTTGCGCGAGCGCGGGTCGAGGCCGGTGGTGGGCTCGTCGAGGAAGAGGAGCTCCGGCGTGACCACGAGGCTCGCGGCGATGTCGAGGCGGCGCCGCATGCCGCCCGAGTAGTTCTTCACCTGCCGGGTCGCCGCCTCGGCGAGGCCGAACGCCTCGAGCAGCTCGTCCGCTCGGGCCTTGGCCTGGGCGCGGCTGAAGCCGAGGAGGAGGGCGAGGAGGACCAGGTTCTCGCGGCCGGTGAGGTCCTCGTCCACCGAGGCCATCTGGCCGGTGAGGCTGACCGCGCCGCGCACCTCGTCGGCCTGCTCGACGATGTCGTAGCCGAGCACGCGGGCCGAGCCCGCGTCGGGGCGCAGGAGGGTGGCGAGCATCCGGATCGTGGTGGTCTTGCCGGCTCCGTTGGGGCCGAGGACGCCGTAGACGCTCCCGCGGCGCACCGCGAGGTCCACGCCGTCCGCGGCCTTCGTATCTCCGAAGGATTTCTCGAGGCCGCTGGCCTCGATCGCAAGGGATGACATGTGGGGTATCTCTTTCTCCTGAGGGGTTGGGCCGTACTTCAGGGTGACAGACGCGTCTCGGTCTTCTGTGGGTCTTCTGTGTATGGACCGACGCGCCGAGCCGAACTAATCGGACGGCGAGGACCGTACAAGTTCAAGTGCGCTTGAAGTCAAGGCCCCCGGGCCCCGAGGGTCGCGGTAACGTGAGGGCGTGGAGGCCGGCCTCTGCGACAGCTGCGCCCACCAGCGCGTCGTCCGCAACACGCGCGGCTCGAAGTTCTCGCTCTGCGAGCGCTCGCGCACCGACGAGCGCTACCCCCGTTACCCGCGACTGCCGGTGACGCGCTGCCCCGGCTACGAGCGGCGCGCGGGGGAACGCCGATGAGGGCGTCCGTGGCGCGCGTCCTGCTCGCGGGTGCCGCCGCGAGCGTGGCCGGCGCCGCGATCGTGTTCGCGGCGACGACCGGTGGGGGCGATCCCGCGCCGCGCGCGGGCGCCGGCTGGGTGGCGCTCGAACCCAGCCCGCTGCAGCGCAGCGAGGTCGGAGCGGCGCGCATCGGCGACCGGATCTACGTCGTCGGCGGCTTTCTGCGCGCCGGCGGCACGACCGGCCGCATGGTCGCCTACGACATCTCCGAGGACCGCTGGGTCAAGCGACGGGCCCTGCCGCGCGGCGTCAACCACCCGGGGGTTGCCGCGCTCGGCGGCAAGCTGTATGTCCTCGGCGGCCAGCGCGGCCCCTCCCCGCAGCGCAGGGTGCGCGCCTTCTGGCGCTACTCGCCCAAGCGCGACCGCTGGAAGCGCCTGCCCGCGCCGCCTGGGCCGCGTGCCGCGCTCGCGCTCGTCGGGCACAAGGGCAAGCTGTACGCGGTCGGGGGGTACTCCAACAAGAACCAGCGGCTGCGCAGCCTGCTCGTCTACGACGTGCGCCGCAAGCGCTGGCGCAAGCGCGCGCCGATGCCGACGGGGCGCAACCACCTCGCCGCGGTGTGGGCCGCGGGCGAGCTGTGGGCGATCGGCGGGCGCCGGCCGTCGGGCCGGAACCTCGACGTCGTCGAGCGCTACGACCCGCGGACGAACTCCTGGCAGGCCGGGCCGCCCCTCGCCGTCCCGCGCAGCGGCATCGCCGCCGCTCGCGCGGGCGGCTCGATCGTCGTGTTCGGCGGGGAGGAGCTCGCCGAGGGCGACTCCACGATCCCCGAGGTCGAGCGCCTCGACCTCAGCGACATCGACGCGGGCTGGAGCTTCCTCGACGAGATGATCACCCCGCGCCACGGCCTGGGCGGCGCCGCCTACCGCGGGGTCGTCTACGCGCTCGAGGGCGGGCCCCAGCCCGCGCTCGCGTACTCCAACGCGAATGAGGCGTTGGCGGTGCCGTAGGGGGCGCGGGGGAGTCCGTTCAGCGCGGCTCAATGCGGTCACGCAGCGCCACGAGTACACGCCCCGGCGTCGCCAGCCCTACGCCTCCGGCGCGCGCGGTTCCCCCGCGCTCCCGAGTGCCCCGGCGCTCGCGATCAGCACCAGCGCGATCGCCGCGATCTCGCTCGCGTGCAGGTCCTGGTTGAGCGCGATGAAGCCGACGAGCGCGGCGACGGCCGGCTCGAGGCTCATCAGGACGCCGAAGGTGTTCTCCGGGATGCGGCGCAGGGCCTCGAGCTCGAGCGAGTAGGGGATCGCCGAGCTCAGCACGGCGACGGCGGCGCCGATGAGGATCGTGTGGCCGACGAGAAGGTCTGAGCCGCCGTCGGCGATGCCCGCCGGGATCAGCACGACGGCCGCGACGGTCATCGCGATCGCGAGACCCGAGCCGCCGCTCACCGCCCGGCCGACCCGCGCGGAGAGGAGGATGTAGGCGCCCCAGCAGGCGCCGGCGATGAACGCGAAGAGCGCGCCCAGCGCGTCGATCGAGCCGCCCCCGAAGGGCGCGAGCAGGAGCAGCCCCGCAGCCGCGCACCCCGCCCAGAGCAGGTCGAGGCGCCGACGCGAATGGAGGAAGGCGACGCCGAGCGGACCGACGAACTCGATCGTCACGGCGATCCCGAGCGGGATGCGCTCAAGCGCCTGGTAGAAGCTCCAGTTCATCGCCGCGAGCACGAGGCCGAAGGCGACGATGTCGCGGGCCGCCGCGCCGCGCAGCACTCCCCATACCGGGCGCCAGAGCACGACGAGCAGGACCGCCGAGATCGCCACCCGCAAAAAGACCGTGCCGCCCGGGCCGACTTCGTCGAAGAGGGTCGTGGCGGCCGCGGCGCCCCACTGCACCGACGCGATCCCGCCGAGCACAAGCAGCCCGGCGAGGTGCCGCTCGTTCAGGCCCCCGCCTGCCAAGGCTGGGGCCTAGTAGCGCAGCGCCATCGTCACGCGCACCGTGGTGCCGTGCTTCCAGGAGCGCACCTGCACCAGGTCGCACAGCTGGTGGACGAGCCAGACTCCGCGGCCCGTCGTCTCGGTTGCGTCCGGGCGCACTCGCCCGACCAGCGCGTTCTCGATCACGCCCTTGTCCTTCACCTCGCAAACCAGCGCGTGTCCGGCTCGCCATATGCGCAGCGAGCCGTGCCCACCGCCATGAACCAGGGTATTCATTGCGAGCTCGTGGACGGCGGTGACCAAGTCCCACACCCGCGGGCCGGACATGCCGTGACGCTGTGCCTCCGAGGCGACGATCCGCCGCAGGCTGGCGAGCGTCCCGGGTTCGATCGAGATGCCCATGGCCCGCTCCGGTGTCGGCGCGAGGTCGTGGGGCGGGGGCGGTACGGTCGGGGGGCGCACGTAGGCGGCGCTGGGGTGCGCCGCACCGCGCTCGGTTACGAACGGGTGCGTCTCGTGCGCGGCCGTGAGCGCGTCGGGATGCAGCCCCGAGGCGTCGTACGGGCACAGCAGCCGGAACCGCACGCGGCGCTGGAAGGCGAGGTTGAGGAGCGCCTCGTGGTGGTAGCACTCCGCGCGCTCGTCCGCGGTCCGCCCGGGCCAGACCGGCTCCCCGACGCCCCTGATCGGGCCGGGGTGAGCGGCCTCGAACTCGCGCCAGGCCCAGAGGATCCGCCCCGGATTGACGCCCATGGTGCGGCTGTCCACGAAGCGCACCCGCTCGGCAAGCTCGCCGAGCTCGGCGCGCAGCAGCGCCGCCTTGCGCGCGTCGACGGCGACCATCACGGGCTCGCCCGCCTCGACGCCGTCGCGGACGAAGTCCCCGACGCCGATCGCGTACTCGCGCTCGTCCTCGTACAGCAGCGCCTCGTGGTGAAACCACATCGGGTCGGGTTCGAGCGGATGACCGCCGTCGTGCGGATGCTGGTGGGGGGTCGGCATCACGGCCCGGATTACCCGTAGCGAGCGGGTCAATCACGTGCGTAGGCGGCCTCTCGACGGGGTCGTGGGAATCGCGGATTCGCGATGGGGGACGCCTTGCGCCTAGCCCGCGTCGCGGTGCCGGAACGCCGCGATCCCCGCCGCGAACAGGGCGGCCGCGACGGCCGCGACGACGAGCACAGGGAGCGCTCCGAGCGGCGCTGCCGGCGCCTCCGGCACGTGCGCGAACGGTGAGAGGTCCGCCAGCGCGTGCGGCAGGTTGAGCACCTCGGCGAGCAGCTCCGCGACCACGAACCAGGCGAGGGTCGCCCACGCCAGAAACGCCGCCCGCGGCGCGGCCCCGACCAGGAGGATCCCGATCCCGGCCGTGACCCACATCGCGGGCGCGTACGCGAGCGCCGCCGCGAGCAGCCGTCCGAGGTCGCCCCAGTCGCCGGTGGCCAGGCCAAGCCCGACCGCCGTCCCGAGCCCCGCCGCGGCCGCCACGAGCGCCGAGCCGACGACGGCGACCGCCACATAGGCGCCCAGCAGCCGCTGCCTGCTCGTCGCCGTCGCCAACAGCGCTTCGAACCTCCCGGCCGACTCCTCGGTCCGCGGGCGCAGCGCCGCCTGCACAGCAAACCCCGCGCCGAACACGGCGAGGGTCCCAACCGCGGTCGCCAGATATGAATCGACGATGCTGGTTCCGCCGGCCTGCGCCACGATCTCGGCGATCTGCTCGTTCTCGGCGATGAACTCCTCGATGCTCTCGGTGATCGCTCCGTAGACCAGCCCGAAGCCGAGGATCCCCGCGATCCACGCAATCAGGGACGGGCGCAGGAGCCGGACGGCGAGGCCGGTGGCGGAGCGGAGCCCGCGGCTCGCCGCCGCCGGGCCGGGCCGCGTGGCGAACAGGCCGCCGCCGATGTCGCGGCGTCGCAGCAGGGCGAAGGCGCCGGCGACCAGCGTGACCGTCGCGGCGGCCATCAGGCCCAGCGGCCACCAGCGCTCCTCGCCGAACGGGTGGATCTCCTGGCCCCAGCCGATCGGCGAGAGCCAGCGGAACGCGTCCGTTCCCGCGTCGCCGATCGCCCTCAGCACCCATGCCACCCCGAGCGCCGCGAGCGCGATCCCCGTGGTCGTCCGCTTGCTCTCCGAGAGCTGGGCCGCCAAGGCCGCGATCGCCGCGAACACGATCCCGAGCCCCGCGAACCAGGCGGCGATTCCGAGCGACCCTTCCGCCTCGTAGCCGACCGCGACCAGCGCGACGAGCACTAGGGCGCCGATGAGCACCGACAACGCGCCGGCGACGAGCAGCGCGGCTGCGATCGGCGCGCGCCGCCCGACGGCCGCCGCCAGCACCAGCTCCAGCCGGCCCGCCTCCTCGTCGCCGCGCGTGTAGCGGTTGACGAAGAGC
This sequence comes from Solirubrobacterales bacterium, assembly GCA_036564135.1. GTDB lineage: Bacteria > Actinomycetota > Thermoleophilia > Solirubrobacterales > 70-9 > RSA11. The sequence goes on along the minus strand of DATCLC010000111.1, from coordinate 8,941 downwards.
AGCGTCGCGAGCGCGACGAACATCGAATACCAGACCCCCGTTTCGAACGTCAGGATCCCGCCGATCGTCTCGAGGTTGATCGGGTTGCCCTGCGTCGCCGCGACCGCGGTGTCCGACGCGAAGCTCGCCGCGTACTGAGCGCGCTCCTCGGGCGTCGAGTACACGTCCTTGAGGCTGACCGCGCTCGCCAGCATCAGCGCCGGGATCGCGAGCGCGCACAAGCCAAGCAGCGCTCGGTCGCGCCGCACGTGCAGCCAGGCGAGGCGCGCCGTGCCCTCGAGCTCGCTCATTCCGCGGGCGTTTGCGCGGGCACGGCGACGTCGCCGTAGTGGCGCAAGAACAACTCCTCGAGCGTCGGCGGCCGGCAGGTGAGCGAGCGCACCTCGAGCCGCGTCAGCTCGCCCAAAAGCGCGTCGAGCCGCGCGGTGTCCACCTGCAGCGCGATCCGGTTGCCCTCAAGGTGCACGTCGTGCGCCCCCTCGAACCCGGCCAGCGCGGCGGGCGACCGTACGGTCTCGGCGATCACCGAGGTGCGGGTCAGATGGCGCAGCTCGGTCAGCGATCCCGACTCGACCGTCCTGCCCGCCCGGATGATCGTGACCCGGTCACACAGCGCCTCGACCTCGGCGAGGATGTGACTGGAGAGCAGGACGGTGCGGCCAGAATCGCGGATCTCGTCGACGATCTCCCGGAAGGTCGCCTCCATGAGCGGGTCGAGGCCCGACGTCGGCTCGTCGAGCAGCAAGACCTCGGCGTCCCCGGCGAGCGCGGCGATCAGGGCGACCTTCTGCCGGTTGCCCTTGGAGTAGGCGCGCCCGCGCTTGGTCGTATCGAGCTCGAAACGGCGGACGAGCTCGTCGCGGCGCGCCCGATCGATGCCTCCGCGCAGGCTCCCCAAAAGGTCGATCGCCTCGCCACCCGTGAGGTTCGGCCACAGGTTGACGTCGCCCGGCACGTAGGCGATCCGCCTGTGCAGCTCGACGGCGTCGCGCCACGGGTCGCCGCCCAAGAGCCGCACCTCGCCCGCGTCCGCGCGCAGCATGCCGAGCAGCACCCGGATCGTCGTCGACTTGCCGGCGCCGTTCGGGCCCAAGAAACCGTGGATCTCGCCCGGCGCGACCGACAGGTCCAGGCCGTCGAGGGCGCGCGTCCGTCCGAACGTCTTGACCAAGCCCCGGGCTTCGATCACCGCGGACATCGCGACGCACCCTAGCGGGGGCCGACGGTCGGCCGCGCGCTACTCGAAGAATCGCTGGAGCTGTTCGTCGGCGCGGGCGCCGTTCGCGACGTGGTTGAGGCGCCGGATCGTCTCGCCGGTCCGCCCGTCCACGATCAGCGTGTACTCGATCTCACGCGAGGCCGCGAGCTCGTCGGTCGGCACCACGGAGACCAGGTAGTAGGGCTCGCCGTCCTTGAAGACGAGCCGCGGCTCGACGACCTCGCGCAGCGTCACCGTATAGCTGTGGCCGTCGGAGTCGCAGCAGCGCTCCTCCTCCCACTGCAGCGGCAGCGCGCGCGCTTCGTTCAGCGCCCCCTGCGTCGAGACGAGTTGCTCGCCCTCGTCCGGCTGCCACACCTGCGTCTCGCCCGTGGTCGAGTCTGCCAGCACGACCGCCTTGACGAGGCCGCTGCCGCCCTTCTCGTTGATGATCGTCACCCACACCGTGCGCTCGGCGTCGATCGCGGTCAGGTACGGCTGCGGGTTGTCGTCGCCGTCCACGATCTCCCCCTCGAACTCGTCCGAGCGCGCGAGCGCCTCGGCCTGCGCCCGCGCCACGACCTCTGGGACGATCCGCCCGCTCCGCGCGAGCTCGGGCCGCGCCGCCGCCTCCTCCGGGGACAGGTCCTCGACCGTGCCGTCCTGGTGATAGACGAGCACGCCCTTCAGATACGGGTGGCGGAACGGGAACCCCCGGTAGCCGGCGTACGGAGCGATCGCGATCGCCGTGCGCTCCCCGGTCGGGATGAGCACGGGGTACTGCGTGCGGCTGAACGGGTGCTTGATCCTCGCCTGTCCCTTGAGCGTGCTGGGACCGATCGCCGAGACCGAGTGGTCGAAGCCGCCCTCGTGGATCTCCGACTCCGAGAGCACGTCGTCGAGCGGTTTCGTGACCACGCCCTGCGACGGGCCGCTGAGCAGCGCTGGCTGCCACTCCGCGCTCCACATGAGCTCGCCGGTGTCGGGGTCGCGGACCAGGTGGGTCTCGCCGACGTCGACGAAACGGGGGTCGTCGTCGACGCTCGCCCGCGGCAGAAGGCGCGGCTGGGTGCGCTGCGGCAGCTCGTCGACGAGCTCGTACTCGATCTCCGAGAGCCCGCTCGCGGGCGGCGAGAGCAGCGTGAAGAAGAGCCCGATCGCGAGCACCAAGAGCCCGGCGAGCAGGCCCGGGCCGGCCGCGAACCGCGACGCGACCCGCTGCCCGCGCTCCGCCTGCTCGCGCAGCGCCGCGCTCGTCACGCCGGCGGCGATCTGCCCGGTCGCCTCTGGGCTGGGCGAGGGCGCGCCGGCGCCCAGGGCGGCGCGCGCGCTCGCCGCTACGAAGCCCACGGCGATCATCGCGAGCAGCGGCAGCCAGGAGAGCATCGGGTGCTGCCAGACGAAGAGCACGACGATGTGCCAGACGCCCGTGTAGACGATCGCGGTCGCCACGGCGGCGACAACGGTCCAGAAGATCAAGCGCCCGATGCTCATTGCCCCCTCAGTCGGCTAGCCCCCATCTCTCCTCCAGGCAGCGCGACCCTACCACCGCCGCAGGCCGGTACCGATGGCGGGCCCCGGCGTGGGGTTGACCGGCGTGGGAGACTGGGGGCCAAGCCCATGGCCGATTTCATCTCACGCGGCTTTACGGGCAGGCGCCGCCAGCCCGAGGAGCTCGCGAACAGGCTCCCCCCGGGCCAGTACGTCGAGCGCGGCTTCCCGGTGCTCACCGCGGGCCCGACGCCCGACATCCCCACCGAGGAGTGGTCGCTGCGGATCGACGGCATGGTCGCCGAGCCGGTCGAGTGGACCTGGGCCGAGTTCTCGGAGCTCGAGTTCGAGGACGTGCCCTGCGACATCCACTGCGTGACCAAGTGGTCGAAGCTCGGCACGAGCTTCCGCGGGGTATCGCTGGACACGCTGTTCGAGCGCGCCGAGCCGCTCGCCCCCTACGCGATGGCCTACTGCTACGGCGGCTACACGACCAACCTGGCGCTCGAGGACCTCACCGACGGCAAGGCCTGGGTGGTAACCGAGCACGAGGGCGAGCCCCTGCCCCGCGACCACGGCGGACCCGCGCGCCTGCTCGTCCCGCACCTTTACTTCTGGAAGAGCGCCAAGTGGATCCGGGGGCTGCGGGTCATGGACCACGACGAGCCAGGCTTCTGGGAGGCCAACGGCTACCACAACCGGGGCGATCCCTGGAAGGAGGAGCGCTATTGGAGCGACTGAGCCCGGTCGCCCAGCGGGCGCCGGGGCGCTGGCAGATCGCCACGGTCAAAGCGATCAAGGTCGAGACGCCGCGTGTCAAGTCGTTCCGCCTCGAGCTCCCGATGTGGATGCCGCACCTGCCGGGGCAGCACTACGACGTGCGGCTCACGGCCCCCGACGGCTACCAGGCCCAGCGCTCATACTCCGTCGCCTCCTCGCCGCTCGATGAGGGCGAGATCGAGCTCACCATCGACCGCATCGCCGACGGCGAGGTCTCCCCGTACTTCCACGACGTCGTGGTCGAGGGCGACCTGGTCGAGGTCCGCGGGCCGTTCGCCTCCTACTTCGTCTGGCGCGGCGAGTCCCCCGTCCTGCTCGTGGGTGGCGGCTCCGGGGTGGTCCCGCTGATGGCGATGCTGCGTCATCGCCGCCGCGCCGTGCCGGAGGCGGAGATGCGGCTGCTGTACTCGGTGCGCGGGCCCGACGACCTCATCTACGCCGACGAGCTGGGACCCGAGACCGTCGTCACCTACACCCGGGCGACGCCGCCGGGCTGGAACGGGCCGACCGGCCGGATCGACGCCGAGCTCGTCGCGGGCATGGTCGAGCCCATGGTGACGGCATTCGTCTGTGGGTCGCACGGCTTCGTCGAGGCCGCGTCGAGGCTGCTCATGAAGGCGGGCGTCCCGGCCGAGCGCATCCGCACCGAGCGCTTCGGCCCCACGGGCTGAGCCGCCGGACGCTCAGCCCGCCGCGGGGGACGACCGGCGGTTGAGCTCGCGCACCACGTCGAACAGGTCGCCCTGGCGGTAGAAGTCCACCGCGATCAGCCCCGGGCGCCGGCCGCGCACCTTCTCGCATTCGGCGATGCGGGCACTGAGCGCGCTGCGCGTGTTCACCTGGGCGGCGTTCGATGGCTTGGGCGCCGGGCTCGTGTCGATCCAGTGGTTCATCAGGAAGAACGGCGAGCCCTCCCGGCCGCGGTTCGGCTTGCAGCTCGCCCGGAGCTCGTCCGCGTCGGTGAGGTCGGAGACGTCCTTGAACGAGTAGGGCGTCTCCTCCATCAGTCCGTCGTAGGCCTGGTGGTAGTAGGGCACGTCGCCCGCGTCGTGCTCGGCCATGAGCAGGATGCGCCCGCCCGAGTCGATCATCTCCTGAACCGTCGGGATGCGCTCATCCAGATCGCCCTTGTAGATGTAGTCGACGAGGCCGGTGCGCTCCGCGGCCGCGGCGATGTCCTCGGGGTCGACGTAGTCCTCGATGTCGATGACGAGTACCTCGCGCGGATTGGCGGCGAGGAAGTCGCGGAACTGCCCGAAGACCTGGTCGATCGGCAGCGCGCCGAGCTCGCAGAACCCGTGGCAGAAATACACCTGCCGCTCGCCGGTGACCGGCGAGTTCACGATCCGGTCCCGGATCCGCAGCGCCGCCTTGAACGCATCGGTGCCGAGCGTCTCCTCGAACTTCTTGCGCTCGCTCGCGCCCTTCCCGCTCAGGTCGGTCTTGATCTTCCCCGACTTGGTCGGCTCGCCGTAGTGGGCGTCGATCAGAAAGCCGCGGATGCCGTCCTCGAGCTGCTCGGCGATGCCCGCGTCCTGCTGGCCGAAGAGCCAGCCGGGGTTGGTCACCGCGGACATCGAGTTGTGGGTCGCGGGGATCGCGATCCGGTCGATCCGGCGCTCGCAGATCTCCGGCGAGCCGTTGCAGCCCGGGTCGTTCAGGGCGCGGAAGCCACCGTCGAAGCCGCCGCCGACCGTGAACGCGCCGGCCGCCACCGCGATGATCCCCACCGCGACGCCGCCGACGATCAGCGAGCGGCGCGCCAAGCGCGACTCCGCGGCGCGCTCGGCGGGATCGACGGCGATCGTCATGCGCAGGATCTCGGCGACGCCCGCGTAGGCGATCGCGAGCCCCACCACGACCGCGACGATCTCGAGCGCGCGCTCGGGGAAGACGACGACCAGCGCCCCGAGCCCGACCAGCGCGAGCGCCCGGATGGCGCGCAGCCAGCGGTTGGCGGGCGTCGCCGCCGCGATCTCCCAGGTGCGCCGCAGCGGCGGGGTCGCGTCGAGCGGGCGCAGCAGCGAGGAGGCGGCGGCCGCGATCACGGCGCCGCAGCCGGCGATGATCAACAGGCCCCGTCCGAGGTCGCCGAGGAACGCGCTCCACACCCCCGCGGCCGCGTCGCGGATCGAGGTCTCGTCGAGCTGCGCGAGCACGACCCCGCGCGTGAAGTTGAGCGCGATCACGGCGAGCGCCGCCGTCACGGCGACGGCGATCCCGAACCGCATCACCACGAGGCGGCGGTTGGGAGCCAGCCACAGGGCCGCGCCCGCGAGGACGAGGGCGAGGATCGCCATGACCAGCGCGAGCGAGCGCAGGTCGTGCGCGATCCGCAACGCGGTGGCGACCACGGGCGGCAGCTCGATGTTGCGGACGCTGGCATCGGCGTCCGCCGGGATCTGCCGGGCGACCTTGGGCGCGAGCGCTTGCACCGCGCCGCGGACGAGCGTGCCGATGTCCGCCAGCGTGAGCGTCACTGTGTCCTGGTCGCGGTCGATGAGCGCGCGATAGACGTCCCGGATCGCCGCGCGGTGGATCCTTTGGAAGGCGCTTCCCCCGATCAGCTCCCCAAGCCCGCCCTCGATGATCGGGCGGGCGGCGACGAGGTCGGGGTCCGCGCGCAAAACCAGCTCGTCGGTGATGACGGACGCGAGCTCGCCGCGCACCGCGTCGTCCTCGAGCGCCGCCGTGGCCCGGTCGGCGAACTCGTCTGAGTCCAGGACGGCCTCCGATACGTACGCCGCCGACCCCGCCAGCACCAGCAGCACGCCCGCGATGCACGCCAGCAGGGTCGCGAGTCCGTTCGATCGCCCCGGCATTGTCCGGCGAAGGTACCGCTAGGAGTGGTCGGAGGCGCGCAGCTCGATCCCGTATTCCGCCAGGTCGGCGATCCCGCCTCGGGCGACGTGGCGAACGTCGCGGATGCCGCGCGTGCGGAGGACGGAGGCGGCGAGGGCGCTGCGAAAGCCGCCCGAGCACGCCACCGCTAGCGGCCTATCGGCGTTCGCGACCTCGGGCGGCAGGCCGTTGCGCAGCTCGTGGTAGGGCACGTGGATCGAGCCGGGGACGTGCGCTTTGGCCCACTCCTCCGTCTCGCGCACGTCGAGGAGCGTGACCTCGTCGGCTCGCAGCGCCTCGGCGAGGCCTTCGATGTCAAGGGCGGGCATGCTGGCGAGCTCGAACCCCGCCTGGCGCCAGGCCTCGATCCCGCCGGCGAGGTAGCCGCGCATGTCGTTGAAGCCCACCGCGGCGAGCATTCCGGCGACCCGGAGGGCTTCGGCGTCGTCGCTCGCCAGGATGACCACCGGGGAAGCGGGATCGACGACCCAGGCGGCGCGCGTCCCGACCCCGGCCTTCGCGGCGGTGACGCTGATCGAGCCGGGCACGTGCGCGGCGTCGAAGTCGTGGGGATCGCGGGCGTCGATAAGCGTCGCGCCCTCATCGAGCAGCGCGCGGACGCTGGTCGGCGCGAGCGCCGGCACCGCCGGCGCCTCGGTGATCAGCGGGCCGCGGTTGAGCTGGACGATGCGCTGGAAGTTGGGGGGCTGCGGGCGGAGCGCGCGCGTCAGGGCGGCGACGAACTCGTCCTCCCCCATGATCGCGAAGTAGGGGTTGAGGCGCCGCTCGAAGCCGATCGCGGAGTTGGGCTTTTGGCTCATCGACGCGCCGCCGCAGAGCGAGCCGCCCACGTGCCCCGGCCAGACCTCCACGTAGTCGGCGAGGTTCCGGTACCGGGAGAAGCTGGCGAAGAGCCCGCGCGCCCCCTCCTCGGACTCGACCGCGAGATCCGGACGCGCGGCGTCGCCGACGAACAGGGAGTCGCCGGAGAGCAGGATCCACGGCTCTTCGCCGCGCTCCGTGTCGCTCACCAAAAACGCGAGGTGTTCCGGGCGATGGCCCGGCGTGGCGAGTGCGCGGATGCGCACGGCGCCCACCTCGACCACGTCGCCGTCGCGCAGGGCGCGGTGCTCGTATTCGACGCCTGCGTCCGCGGACACCCACACGGTGGCACCGGTCGCGGCCACGAGGCGCCCGCGCCCCGACACGTGGTCGGCGTGGTTGTGTGTCTCGAGGACGTGCTCGATGCGCAGCCCGTGGTCGGCGGCGATCTCCAGGTACTCGTCGATCTCCCACTTGGGATCCACGACCGCGGCCACCCCGTTGCTTCCCACGAGGTAGGACGCGCAGCCGAGATCCTCGTGAAGAACTTGGCGAAAGAACATTGGCGACCGAACTCCCACACCGAGCCTAAAGCACGGCCCCGATCTGGGCTGGGGAGTACGATGCCCCGCCCGGGGGCGCGGTGATCTTGGAATGATGCGCGCCGATGAACGAGTCACCCAAGCCCGTCTCCGGCAACCAGCCCGCGTTCCTGTTCGACCTGGACGGGACGCTCCTCGACAGCGTCTACCAGCACGTCGTCGCCTGGCGTGAGGCGCTGGACGAGGTCGGCATCCCGCTCTCGGTCTGGAAGATCCACCGCCGCATCGGCATGAGCGGCGGCCTGTTCGTCACCGCGCTTTTGCGGGAGCTCGAGACGACCGTCGACGAGGAGACGCTGGCGCGGCTGCCCCAGCTGCACGGCGACGCGTACCTGCGCCACTTCGACAGCGTCCGGCCGCTGCCGGGCGCGGCCGAGCTGCTGCGGACGCTCACCGACGAGGGCGTGCCGTGGGCGATCGCGACCAGCGGCCACTCGCGTTACGCGCGCAAGGCGCTCGACCTGCTCGGGGTGGGGGAGGACGTCCCGATGATCACGCGCGACCAGGTCCGCTACGCGAAGCCCGACCCCGACCTGTTCCTGACGGCGGCCGAACGCCTGGGCGTGGACGTGCGCGACAGCATCGTCGTCGGCGACAGCGTCTGGGACCTGCTCGCCGCGCAGCGCGCCCGCGCGCTCGGCATCGGGCTGCTCTCCGGCGGTTACGGCCGCGAGGAGCTGATCTACGCGGGCGCGTTCCGCGTCTACGAGGACCCGGCCGACCTTTTGGCCCACCTCGACGAGGTCGGCGTACGGCGGCCGCTCTAGTCGTCCCGCTGGGCGTCCTCCGCGTCGGCGCGGGTGGACGGCGTGAGCGCGCCGCCTCCGCCGGTTGCGCGACGCACCAGCCAGGGCGCGATCGCCTTGAGTACCACGGGAACCCCGTAGTAGCGGGGCACGATGCGCTCGGCCTTGCCGCCCGGGCCGGCGTCGATGATCGCCTCGGCGACCTTCTCGGGGCGCGAGACGATCAGCCGCGTGAACCAGCGCGAGACGAGCTCGCGCTGGGGGAAGCCCTCGGTCTGGACGAATCCCGGCAGGACGAGGCCGACGTGCACGCCGTGCCGGCGCTCCTCGGCGTGCAGCGCCTCGGTCCAGCCCGCGAGCGCGAACTTGCTCGCCGAGTAGCCGCCCGAGTTGCCGCGGGCGATGCGCCCGGACACGCTCGAGACGTTCACGATCGAACTTGGCGCCGAGCGCCGCAGGAT
>DATCLC010000110.1:0-12468 GCA_036564135.1 Solirubrobacterales bacterium | reverse complement strand
CAGCCCCGGCCCTGTCGCGCGGTCGCTCAAGCGGGCACCCCCACGAGCAGCTCGGCGCTCTCGCGCTCCGACTCGATCGCCTTCTCGTCGAAGCGGAAGTAGGAGCGCGGCGGAAGCGCGCCCCAGGTGTTCGACGAGAAGCGGTTGTCGGGCCAGCGGCGCGCCTCGTGGTCGGGCTCGAGCTGCTCCATGTCGCAGTAGAGCTCGACGAAGAGCGGCTCCTCGGTGATCCGCACGTACGAGGCGATGTTGCCGCCCACGCCGTGGCGCGTCGGCCCCCAGGCCACCCAGCGGCCGTGGCGGCCGAGGTGGTCGAGCGCGGCGCGCATCTGGCCGATGTCGATCACCTCGAAGGCCAGGTGGTGCAGGTGCGCGTAGCCCTTGTTGATGAACGCGAGGACGTGGTGGTCCGAGTTCACGTACAGCCACACGCCGTCGTCGCCAAGCCAGTCGGTGACCCGCATGCCGAGCACCGCGGTGTAGAAGTCGACCTGGCCCTGGATGTCGGCCGTCAGGAAGTTGACGTGGCCGAGCTTGCGCGGGTGGCCGACGGGCTGGCGGTCGGCCGGCCGGGCGTGCTGGACCCACTCCTGCTTGCGGTAGGGGACGAGCCGCACCCCGTGGCCCTCCGGGTCGCGGAAGGCGAGCTCGCCGTCCACCTCGGTGTACTCCACCCCGTGGGCGCGCAGGCGCGCGGCCGCGTCCTCCAGCGACCAGCCGCGCCGCAGCCGGTAGCCGACGTGCTCGAGGCCGGGCTCGCCCGGCACGAGCTCAAGCGCCTTGGGCTCGTCGTCGCAAGAAAGCGCCACCCGGCCGGGCTCGCGCGCGCGCTCGGTGAGCCCGAACTGCCGCGCCCAGCGCTCGGCCGCCTCGTCGAGGTCGGCGACGCGCAGCCGGACGTGGTCGATCGCGCCGATCATGTCGCTTGCGGGTCCGCTCATCTCATTCCCCCTCCATGCGCACGTGCAGCCGCTTGACTGCGTTGAAGAAGTTCGAGCGCAGGCGCTCGGGCTTGCCGATGATCTCCCAGGAGCTCACGCGCCGCAGAAGCTCCTCGAAGACGATCCTCACCTCGAGCTTCGCGAGGTGAGCGCCCATGCAGTGGTGGATCCCACCCGGGCCGAAGGTCATGTGCTTGTTCGGCTTGCGCCCGACGTCGAACGTGTACGGGTTCTCGAAGACCGCCTCGTCGCGGTTGCCCGAGGTGAACCAGGTCGTGACCTTCGCGCCCTCGGGGATCTTCACGCCGTGCATCTCGACCTCGCGGGTCGTGGTGCGCCTGAAGTGGTGCACCGCCGTCGCCCAGCGCAGGATCTCATCCGCGGCGGTCTCCATCAGCTCCGGGTTGTTGCGCAGCCGCTCGAGCTGGTCCGGGAACTCGGTGAGCGCGATCAGGCCGTGCGTGATCGTGTGCCGGGTCGTCTCGTTGCCGGCGGTCGCGAGCAGCACGAAGAACACGTCGTACTCGCGCTGCGTGAGCGGCTCGAAGGCGAGCTGCGTGATCAGGTCGTCGCGCGGCTCCTTGCGGCGCTCCGCGGCGAGCCTGCGGCCGTACTCGAACATGTCGAGCGCGGCCGGGCTCGAGAACGGGAGCAGCCGGTGGGAATCGTCGCTCGGCAGGGCGAACTCCGGGTCGGTGTTGCCGAGCAGCCGGTCGCCGAGCTCGATGATCGTGCGCCGGTCCTCCTTCGGGACCCCGAGGATCTCCGCGAACACCAGCATCGGGATCTCCGAGGAGACCTCGCGGACGAAGTCGAACTCGCCCTTGGGCAGGGCGGCGTCGAGCACCTCGTTGGTGGTCTTGCGGATGTGGTCCTCCCACACCCGCACCGCGCGCGGCGTGAAGCGGCGCGCGATCATCCCGCGCAGCTCGTCGTGCCGCGGCGGGTCCATGTCGATCATCGACTTGCGCGCCTCGATCGCCTCCTCGTCGAGGTCCTCCAGCGAGGTGCCGCCCTTCTCCGAGGAGAAGGTCTCCCAGTCGCGGTGCACCGCGCGGATGTCCTCGTAACGGGTGATCGCGTAGAAGCCGGGGCCGTCCGGCTCGGGGTTGAAGAACACGGGCGCCTCGCGGCGGAGCGTCGCGAACCACTCGTGAGGGACGCGTTCGACGAACGCGTCGTGGTCGGAGAGGTCGATCTCGTCGAGGCTGACCGTCTCCAGCGTCTGTGTGGTCATTGGACTAGTCCTCCCGCCAGTTCACAGGTGGTACAGGTACTCCGCGATGTCCCAGTCGGACGTCCACTGGTGGAAACGCTCGAGCTCGAAGCGCTTGAGCGCGACGAACGTCTCCACCGTCGGGGCGCCGAGCTGGCCCGCGATGTACTCGTCGGCCTCGAGCGCGTCCAGCGCCTCGGCCAGGGTCGTCGGCAAGGGGCCGCCGGCCTTCTCGCCGAGCGCGTAGGCATCGCCCTCGACCGGCTCGGGCAGCTCAAGCTCCTCCTTGAGGCCGCGCAGGCCGGCGAACAGCACCGCGGCGATCGCCAGGTACGGGTTGGCGCTGCCGTCGCCCACGCGGATCTCGATGCGCGTCCCGCCGTCGCGCTCGGGCGGGATGCGGATGAAGGTCGTGCGGTTGTCCCAGCCCCAGTTGCAGCGCACCGGCGCGAGCGAGTCGGGCACCAAGCGGCGGTAGGCGTTGATGGTCGGGTTGAGGAACGCCATCAGTGCCGGGCCGTGGGCGAGCACGCCGGCCGAGAAGTGGCGCAGCTCGTCGGAGACGCCCCCGTCGGCGTCCGGGTCGGCGAACGCGTTGGCGCCGTCGCGGTCGACCGAGACGTGCAGGTGGAAGCCCGAGCCGCCCTGGTCGTTGAACGGCTTGCCCATGAACGTCGCGATCAGGCCGTGCTGGGCGGCGATGTCCTTGACCGCGGACTTGAGGCGGAACGCCCGGTCGGCCGCGGTCAGCGCCTCGGCGTGGCGGATGTTGATCTCGTACTGCGAGTTCATGTACTCGTGGCAGACCGCGAACGCGCCCTGGCCGATCTGCGCGAGCGCCTCCGAGATCGGGCGGACGACGTTGCGGGGGTCCGCCTGGGGGCCGACCGTGTAGACCATCGAGAGCTCGTCGACGTAGCGGCGGATGCCGTTCGGCGCCTCCGGGTCGCGCTCCACGAGGAAGAACTCGATCTCGGGGCCGACGACCGGCTCGAGGCCGAGCTCCGCGAACGCGGCGATCGCGCGGCGCAGCGCCCCGCGCGGGTCGGCGGGCTCGGGATGGTGCGAGTTGGCCCGGTACACGTCGCCGATGCACCAGGCGATCCCCGGCTCCCACGGCACCCGGGTGATCGTGTCGAGGTCCGGGCGGACGATCAGGTCCGGGTAGCCCTCCTCGGGGCCGGTGACGGGCGTGTGCCGCAGGTCAGTCCCCATGATCGCCGCGCAGAACGCGAGGCCGTCCTCGGCGACGTGGTCGAACGCCGCGACGGGGACGTCCTTGCCCCGCGGGTAGCCGTGCAGGTCCGGGTACACGACGCGGACCGACGTGACCGGTTGGTCTCCGTCAAGAGCCGCCAGGTGGCTCTGCGCCAACTGGGTCTCCTCCATCAACTCTCACCTCTCTCCCTGCCTGATGCGGTCTGCTCAGCAACGGGCTCGTGTTCCTGTCTCTGCGTTCGCGCGAGAAACTCGTCGAACAGGCGGAACGCCTGGACGCGCGCCGCCTCCTGCTGCTCGGCGGGCCCGTCGAGCAGGGCCACGCCGTCCTCGATTCCAAGCTTCTCCAGGCGCTCGTGGTCCTTGCGGGCCCAGCGCGACACGGTCTCGACCGTGCTCTCCGGGTGGAACTGCACCGCGAGGTGCGGGCCGTAGACGAAGGCCTGCGGCGCCACCTTCGTGCGGGCGATCTCCGTCGCGCCCGCCGGCACCCCGAAGCGCTCGTAGTGCCACTCGAGCCACGGCCCGGGCGGGATCAGCTCGGGGTCGTCGGACTCGAGCCGGTACCAGCCGAGCTCCGGCTCGGGCGCGGGCTCGATCGGCGCCCCGAGGACCGCGGCGAGCGCCTGCCCGCCGAAGCACAGGCCGAGGACGGGCACCTCGTGCTCGACCGCCTGCTCGAGGAGGCGCAGCTCGTCGGCGACGAGCGGCTCGTCGGTGTCGCGCGGGTTGTAGCGCGAGCCGAGCGAGGCCACGAACGAGTACGCGCGCGGGTCCTCGGCCGTCTCGCCGAGCCACGTGCGGTGGATCTCGTACGGGAGCCCGCGCTCGCGCAGCCACACCTCGAGGAGGTCCGGCGGGCTCACCTCGCCGTGCTGGCGGATCAGGACCGGCTTCATGCCGCCGCCCCCTCGATCGCCGCGAGCGCCGCCGGCTCGGGGTCGCCCAGCCGGCGCTCGTCCTGCGCGACCTCGGCCGCGAGTTCCTCCAGCGTGGGTCGGTCGGCGAGCCGGCGCCGGTAGAAGACGAGCCGGCGCGGCGCGTTGAAGGCGACCGCCGCGACCACGCGCCCGCCGCGGACCCCGGCCGCGACGAGCTTGCCCGCGTCCGGGTCGGCCTCCAGCACGACGGTGCGCTCCGCGCGCGCCATCAGCCCCGCCGCCTGGATCTTCGTGTCGTACTGGTCCGACCAGAAGTACGGGACCGCCTCGTAGGGCTCGCGCTCGGCGGCCTCGCAGAGGATGTTGCGCGCCGCGTGGGCGCCCTGCTCGGCGGCGTTCGTCCAGTGCTCGATGCGGACCACCTCGCCGTCCGCCATCGGGTGCGGCCAGGCAGCGGCGTCGCCGGCGGCGAACACGTCCTCGGCGCCCTTCGCGGCGAGGGTGGCGTCGCAGACGACGCCCGGGTTGAGCTCGAGGCCGGAGCCGCGCAGCCACTCCGTGTTCGGGACGGCGCCGAGCGCGACGACCGCCGCGTCCGCCTCCACGCGCGAGCCGTCGGCGAGCCGGACCGCCTCGAGCCTGCCCTCCCCTTCGAAGCCTTCCACCCCCACGCCCATGCGCAGCTCCACGCCGTGCGCGCGGTGCATCTCCGCGCAGCGGGCGCCGAGCTCCGGCCCCAGCGCCGGCATCGGCTGCGGGGCGACGTCGATCATCGTCACCTCGATGCCGAGCTTGCGGGCGCTCGCCGCGACCTCGCAGCCGACGAAGCCGCCGCCAACGACCGCGAGCTTCGGGCGCGCCGCGAGCGCCTCCTTGAGCGCGAGCGCGTCATCGAAGTCGCGCAGGACGAAGAGGCCGTCGAGGTCGCCGCCGGGGCCCGGCCACTCGCGGGCGCGCGCGCCGGTCGCGATCAGCAGCCGGTCGTAGGGGAGCTCCTCGCCGTCGGCCAGCGTGAGCGTGCGGCGCTCCGGGTCGAGCGCTGTCGCCTCGGTGCCGAGGCGCCACTCGACGTCGAGGTCGTCGCAGGCGAGCGCGCAGCTCTCGGGCTCCTGCTCGCCGGCGAGGATCTCCTTGGAGAGCGGCGGCCGAGTGTAGGGCAGGTGCTCCTCGGCGCCCACGACCGTGAGCGGGCCGTCGTGGCCCGCCCGGCGCGCGGCCTGCGCGGCGCGCAGGCCCGCCAGCGAAGCTCCGACGATGACGAGCCGACGCACCGCTTGCGCCCCCCCTCAGTCCTCCTCGATGCGGATGGCCGTCATCGGACAGGCCTCCGCCGCCTCGCGGGCCTTCTCGAGGAGCGACGGGTCGATCTCCTCCTTCCAGCGCAGCACGTCGTCGTCGCCGAGCTCAAAGATCTCCGGCGCCACGATCTCGCACTCGCCGTGGCTCTGGCACAGGTTCATGTCCACGTGGACCTTGATCATCGAACGCCCTCCACCGTTCGTTCTGCCTCCTCTTCGTCGATCGCGAGCGCGACGTGCAGCGTCGCCGCCGAGACCTGGGGCTGCTCGCCGCAGCCGCTCAGGTCGACGTCCCACTCGCGGACCGTGTTGGTCAAGCGGCCGATCCCGTCGATCTCCACCTCAACGACGTCGCCCGGCTCCATCGGCCTCGAGTTGGCCGGCGTGCCGGTGAGCACGACGTCGCCGGGCTCGAGCGTGATGAGCCGGCAGAGATCGGCGAGCTGGTACGCGACGCCCCAGATCAGGTCGCTCGCGTCGGCCTCCTGGACGACCTCGCCGTTGAGGTACGTCCGCAGGGTGAAGCTGGTCGGGTCGAACTCGCCAGCCGGGACGAGCTCGGGGCCGAGCGGGAGGAACCCGTCCTGGCCCTTGACGCGGAGCATCGAGCCGCGGTCGGCGTGGCGGAAGTCGTGCAGGCCGACGTCGTTGGCGCAGGTGTAGCCCGCGACGTAGTCGAGCGCCTCTTCCACCGGCACGCCGTGCATGCGGCGGCCGATCACGACCGCGAGCTCGCCCTCGTAGTTGAGGTAGCTCGTGCCCTTCGGGCGCCGCACCTCGCCGCGGTGGCCGTTCAGGGCGGTCGGTGGCTTCATGAAGTACGAGGGCTCCGCGGGCGTACGCGCCTTGTACTCCTCGATCCGGCTGCGGTAGGTGAGGTGGACCGCGATCACCTTGGTGGGCTCGGCCGGCGCCAGGTAGTGGGCGTCGGCCTCGGCGATCCGCGCGTCGCCGGGGAGGACGATCTCGTCGCCCTCGCGGCGGCCCCAGACCGGCTGGCCGTCGTGCAGCACGCGCACCGCGCGCTCGTCGACCCTGAACTCCTCACCGCGCTGGGAGGAAACGTTCAGGTCTCCCCCGCGGGGGCTGTTCGGCTCTCTCCTCCACGAGGCCATCGCGCGAATATTGTATGCATTCGAAAGTCGAGCATGCAACGCGCGCCGCCTGCGTTTTGCCCACGCAGGGTTCTGCGCGGTCCGATGAACGCGAACATTCGAATGAATCCAAAAGCGCGCAGGCGGGTACCCTTCCCGCGCGACTTTGGCGAGTGCTGAGGGTGCTTAGGGAGCAGTGGCGACGAACTCGAAGAGCGGACTCGAGGTCCTGAGCGTCGCGGACCAGGTGTACGCGATCCTGCGGGACCGGATCGCAAGCGGCGAGATCGCCCGCGGCGCGCGTCTTCACCAGGCCGACCTCGCGGTCGAGTTCGGGGTGTCGCGCACGCCGGTGCGCGAGGCGCTGCGCCGGCTCGCGGCGGAGGGGCTCGTCGACCTGTTCGCGAACCGTGGCGCGCGGGTCGCGACCGCCACGCCCGAGCAGCTGCGGATGAGCTACGAGGCCCGCCTGGTGATCGAGCCGGGCGCCGCGCGGATGGCCGCGCAGCGGCGGCTCTTCGAGCCGATCCGGCGCATGCGGCAGGCGATCGCGGAGGAGGCCGCGGCGAACGGCGAGCCCGCGAAGCTGTTCAGGGCCAACCGCGAGTTCCACCTGGGGCTGGTCGAGGGCACGGGCAACCCCGAGCTCGTGCGCTTCATGGAGCACATCTGGATCGGGCGGATCGGCGCGACGCTGTACGAGCTGCGCTCCGACCCCAAGACGATGGGCGCCGACCACGAGGCGCACATCGGAATCGCCGACGCGATCGAGGCCGGCCGGCCCGAGGAGGCCGAGGAGCTCACCCGCGGCCACCTCGAGCGCGCGATGGAGCTGATCTTCCCTGCGGGCGAGGGCGAGTAGCCCGGGAGCCTCCATCGCGGCTTCGCGATGCGGAACGGTTAGGCGCCGGCGCCCGTCACACTAAGCGGTCGCATGAGCGCCACCGCCCAGCCGAGCAGCGACGTGCGCGCGCCCGCCGGGAACGCCGCCGCCGCGACGGTCTCCCCCGCGCTCGTGCTCGCCGCCCTGGTGCTCGCGGCGCTCAACCTGCGGCCCGCGCTCTCCTCGCTCTCCGCGGAGCTCACCGACATCCGCAACGAGCTCGGCCTGAGCGGCTTCGCGGCTGGGGTGCTCACCACGCTGCCCGCCGCGTGCATGGGGATCTTCGCGACGCTCGGCGCCCCGCTCGCCCGGCGGCTGGGGGTCGAGCGCACGCTGATCGGCGGGCTCGCGCTGATCGGCCTGGCGAGCGCCGCGCGCGGGCTCGGCTTCGGGCCCGCGGCCTTCATGGTGGTGACGCTCGCGATCGGGATCGGGATCGCGGTCGTGCAGGCGCTCGGGCCGCCGATCGTCAAGGCCTTCTTCGCGCGCTCGCCGGGCTCGCCGACCGCGCTGTTCACCGCCGGCCTGCACGGGGGCGCGATGCTCGGCGCGGCGCTCACCGTGCCCTTCACCAACCTTTTCGGCGACTGGCGCGCTGGCCTCGCGGTCTGGGGGCTGGTCGCCCTGCCCGCCCTCGTGGCGTGGACCTTCATCGGCCGGCGCACGCGGATCTCCCTGCAGGACCCGAACGCCTCCGGGACGTTCGGCGTGCGCGACCTCGACCGCGGCCTCACCGTGCGGATCATGGTGGTGCTCGCCGCGCTCGCGCTCACCTTCTACGTGCCGCTCGCCTGGATCAGCGCCACCTACGAGGACGCCGGGTACAGCGAGAGCACGGCGGTGCTCCTGCTCGCGATCTTCGTCGGGATGCAGGCGCCGGGCGCGCTCCTGCCCGCGCTCGCCCGCACGCCTCGCAAGCGCGGGAGGACGCTCGCCGTGGCGATGGGCGTGGCCGCGCTCTGCCTGGTCGCGATCGGGTTCGCGACCGACACCGTCCCCGCCCTGCCCTCCGCCGTGCTCGGCTTCAGCTCCGGCGGGGCCTTCGCGCTGGCGCTCACCCTGCCGGTCGACCACTCCGAGAACCCCGCGCAGGCCGCGACGCTCACCGGCGTCGCGTTCACCGCGAGCTACCTGATCGCCGCCACCGGTCCGGCGGTCGCGGGGCTTTTGCGGGACGCCACCGGCGAGACCGCGCTGCCCCTGGGGATCGTCGGCCTCGGCGTCCTCTGCATCGCGCCGCTCGCCTGGCGCCTCGCGTCACGCCATTCGCACTGAGCGCGCCGCCGGCTGAGGGCCGCTAGTCGATCAGCGCCCCGCAGCTCACGTTCACCGTCGCCGCGGTCATCGTGCGCGCCCTGTCGGAGGCGATGAACGCGGCGACGTTGCCCACGTCCTCGCGCGTCGCCGCGCGGCCGAGGAGCGTCTGGCCCACGATCGACTCCTCGATCTTGGCCTTCGCGGGGAAGTCGTCGGGGATGCCCTCCGGCACCCCGCCGGTGCGCATCGTCACCACCCGCACGCCGTGCTTGCCGGCCTCGGTCGCGAGCTGGCGGCGCATCGTCTCGATCACGTCGAGGCCCGCCTGCAGGCCACCCAGGTACCAGTCGCGCAGCGGCGGCCCTTCGCCGCCGAAGCTGATGATCACCCCGCCGCCCTGCTTGATCATGTGACGGGTCGCCGCCCGCCAGGTGATGAAGCTCGTGCGCAGGCCGGTGATCACCGGCGCCTCGAAGTCCTCAAGGGACATCTCCCACATCGGCTTGCCCTGCACGTCGTTGTGGTTGATCGCGTTGAAGGAGACTTCCAGCGATCCCGCCCGGCGGACCACCTCGTCCGCGTGCTCGTCGACGGCGCGCTCATCGAGCGCGTCGAGCTGCGCGGCCTCCACCTGCCCGCCCGCCGCACGGATGCGCTCGGCCAGCGCGGCCAAGCGCTCCGCGCCGCGGCTGGCGACGAACACGCGCGCGCCCTCGCGCGCGAAGGCCTCCGCGACCGCCCCGCTGATCGTGCCGGCCCCATAGACGACCGCGGTCTTTCCCTCAAGCAACAGGCCTCGTCCTCCTGGTCGGTGGCTTGCGCGTATCTAGACCGGCCCGCGTTCGGAAACTGATCGGATGAATCGCGGATTCGCGAGCGCGTTCCCCGCGAGCCCGCGACGACTGCGGCCGGTTCGGATGAATCCCTGAGTCGCGGGTCAGGTCGCCGGGCGCGCCTCGAGGCGGTCGCGCTGGAGGAAGATCTGCACGGCGCCCGCGCCCGCGACGGCGACGCCCGCGAGCATCGCCGCCGTCCAGCCCGACTCCTCCGAGAGCGAGCCGGCCACCGCGACGCCCAGCGAGACGCCGGTGATCAGCGCGGTGAGCGGCCAGGTGAAGGCCTCCGCCGCCGTGCCCTGCGGGGCGACGTCGCTGACGAGCTGGTTGCGCGAGGCGATCAGCGGCGCCATCGGCGCCCCGGCGATGACGACGAGCGCCGCCATCACGGCCGGCGACCCCGCGAAGACCATTGGCAGCGAGGCGAGCGGGAGGAGCGCAGCGAAGCGCAGGTGCTGCTCGGTGAGCGGCATCCGCGTGGGGCGCGCGCCGTAGAGCAGGCCGCTGATGCCGCTCGCCGCGCACCAGACCGCGAGCAGCACGCCGCCGAGCGCGGGGTCGCCCTCGGCCGCGCTGAACGCGGGCAGCACCACCTCTATCGTGCCCAGGCAGAAGCCCACCGGCAGGCTCGCGATCACGAGCGTGCGCAGGCCCGGCGACGCCAGGGGCCCGATGCCGAACGCGGGGCGCCGGCGGTCGGGCTCGGGGCCCGGATGCCCGCGGAGCGCGACCACGAACGCGACCGTGCCGCCGAACCCGATCGCCGCCGACACCGCGAGCGCGGCCTGGGCGCCCACCGCGGTCACGATCGCGGCCACGATGAGCGGGCCGACGACGAAGATCAGTTCGATCATCACCGAGTCGAGCGCGTAGGCGCCGGTGAGCAGGCGCGGGTTGGAGCCGAGCACGTAGGGCCAGCGCGAGCGCAGCACCGACGAGGTGGGCGGCGTGCCCCCGCCCGCGATCGCCGCCGCCGCAGCGAGCGCAGGGATCGGAGCGCCCGCCGCCCCGAGCGCCCAGACCAAGAGCAGCCCGGCCGCGTGCACGGTCGCGAGCGGCACGAGGTACGTGGGGCCGTAGCGGTCGACGACCCGGCCCTGCAGCGGGGCGCCCAGCGCGCTGCCGAGCGCGAGCGCGCCGGCCACCAGGCCGGCCGACCCGAACGAGTCCGTCGCCCCCTGCACGTAGAGCAGCACGGCCAGGCCGTTGATGCCGACGGGCATCCGGCCGAGGAGCGTCGAGACCACGAGGACCGCGACGCCGCGCGTGCGCAGGATCTCGAGGTAGACGGACATCGGCGATTGAGGATGGCAACTCGCCCTCCGAATCTCCCACGCCGAGCGGCTCCGGCCGCGGGCCTACTTGTCGAGCGCCCCGTTCTTGCGGTAGCGCGCGATCCCGATGTCCTCGTCGGCGTAGCCCGCCACGACGATCTTGCTGTCGGCCTGCACCGCGAGATCGATGCCGAAGTCGCCGAACCCGAAGTCGGTCGCGCGCCAGCCCTTGCTCGAGAAGCTCTTGTCGAGCTTGCCGTTGCCGGCGAACCGCGCGACCAGGAAATCGGCGACCGGGTTGCTGCGGTCGCCCGCGATCACGAACTTGCGTTTCTGCAGGCCGATCGCCCAGGCCCGCGCCGGCGCGCCGAGGTTGTAGACGCGCTTGCCCTTCCCGGCGAAGTTCCGGTCGAGCCTCCCGTTCGGGCGCAGGGCCACGAGGAGCGGTCGTGCCGTGCCGCCGGGGTACCCGGTGCCCGCTCCGACGATGCGCTTGCCGCGGATCACCACGTCCTCCAGACCCGCCCCGCCCGGGACCTTGACCCGCTTGCGCCCGTTGCCCGCGAACGACTTGTCGAACTTGCCGTTCGGCCGCAGCTGGACCACCGCCGGCCGCTGGTTCACGGTGAACGGGTCCGGCGCCGCGCGGCCGACCGCCACGATGCGCCCGTTCGGCCGCACCGCGACCCCGGCGGCGATGCTGAGCGCGTCGATGGCAACGACCCGCTTTCCGCCGTTCGCGAACCCGGTGTCGAGGGAGCCGTTGGCGCGGAGCCGCGCTACCACCATCGCCGTCCCGGCCGAGCCCACGACGACGATCTTCCCGTCGCGCTGGCGCGCGATGTCCTCGATCGACTCGACGTCGTCGACCGTCGCGACGCCGTCCCCGGAGAAGCTCGTATCCAAAGCGCCGTTCGGCCGCAGACGGACCACCTTGCTGTCGGAGCCCGCGGGGCCCGCGAGCAGGACCTTGCCCTTCGGCAGCGCCAGCGCAGCGTGGACGGAGTCCTCGCCGGGCGTGTCGATCACCCGCAGGCCCGCCAGCCCGAAGCCGATGTCCGCGTTCCCCTGCGGGGTGTAGCGCTCCGCGAAGAAGTCCGAGTCCGGCCCTTGGACGTTGGTGCCGCCGGCGACCACGATCCTCCCCGAACCGTCGATCGAGACCGCATCGGCGCCGCTGAACGTCCCCACCGCGTCGATGATCTTGCCCTGCGTGCCGAACTGCGCCCGGGCGGTCCCGCCGACGGCAGCAAGGCACGCGCCGAGCGCGGCGACAGCGACCAGCGAGCGCAACCGGCGCCCGCTTCCGTAGTGCATGTCGTCCTCCTCCCGCCCCCGCGGGTTGACCCTCTGCGCCAACCCTAACCCCGCGCGTCCGCGTCGCGCAAGGGCTCTTGCCGGCAACACGCTGCTCAGCTGCACGCCCACCGGCGGGTCGCCAAGCCCCGAGTGCGCCGACGCGCTCGCCGGGATAACCAGCGTCAGCAACTCGGGCTTCACGATGCACCACATCGACGTCGACTCGGACCCGAGCACAGCCAACTCCTCGAGCGCGACGCTGACCATTCCG
>DATCLC010000109.1:0-33022 GCA_036564135.1 Solirubrobacterales bacterium | reverse complement strand
AGGCTGGGCAGCCAGCCGTCGCCGAGGCGGCCCGCGAGCCGCATCATGCGCGGCCCGTAGGCGCCCACCCACAGCCCGATGCGGTGCCGGGGCGGCGGGCCCGGCCGCGCGCCGTGCACGCGGTAGTGCTCGCCGTCGTGGCGCAGGACGGGCTCGCCGTCCCAGAAGGAGCGCATGATCCGCATCGCTTCCTCGAGCGCGTCGACCGACTCGCCGGGCGTGCGCCGCGGCCCGCCCATCGCCGCCACGCCGTCCCAGAACGCCCCCGCGCCCACGCCGATCTCGACCCGCCCGCCGCTCAGGACGTCGAGCGTGGCGGCCGCCTTCGCGAGCACCGCGGGCGGGCGCAGCGGCAGGTTCACCACGTCGGGCACGAGCGTGATGCGCTCGGTGCGCGCCGCGAGGTAGCTGAGCAGCGTCCAGGTGTCGAAGAAGCGGCGCTGGTAGGGGTGGTCCTGGATCCCGACCAGCTCGAGGCCCGTGCGCTCCGCTTCCTCGACGGCCCGGATCAGCGCGCCCGGGTTCTCGGCGCTCGGTACGAGGAAGATCCCGATTCGCACGACGAGCGCATCATCGCGCACCGCCCGGCGAGATGCACGCCGAGCGGTGCGGGACGACGGCGCCTAGACGTGCACGAGCACCGGCTGCTCGCCCGTGCCGGCCTCCTCGGCGTCGGCCGGGTCGGGCTTGCTGCGCGGCAATAGCAGCGCCGGGAGCAGCGCGGCCGCGAGCAGCACGGTCGCCCAGACGAAGGTGCTCGCGAACGCGTCGGCGAGGATCGGCGCGACCTGCTCGCGCATCTCCGGCGGGATCGCCTGGGTGCCGCCCTCGGCGGCGGCGGCGCCGAAACGGTCGGAGATCGCGTTGGTGAGCAGCACCGACATCACCGCGGTGCCGATCGCGCCGGCGACCTGCTGGATGATGTTGAGCGTCGTCGAGGCGCGCGGCACGGCGCTGCGGCGCAGCGTCGCGAAGGCCGCGGACATCGTCGGCATCATCGTCGCGCCCATCCCGAGGCCCATCACGACCAGCGTGCCGCCGAGCAGCCAGTACGACGTCGACTCGGTGAGCTGGGTGAGCACGCCGAGCGTCACGGCGACCACGGGGATCCCTGCGAGCACGACCTTGCCCGGCCCGATGCGGTCGGTGAGGATGCCCGCGATCGGCATCATGATCATCGCCCCGACGCCCTGCGGGGCGAGCAGCAGGCCGGTCTCGAAGGCGCCCTCGCCGCGCACCGTCTGCAGGTACAGCGGCAGCAGGAGCATCGCGCCGAAGAACGCCACCCCGAAGAAGCTCATCGTCACTGCCGCGGCGCTCACGGAGCGCGCCTTGAACAGGCGCAGGTCGATCAGCGGGTTCGCGTTCCCCGGGCGCAGCCCGTGGAACACGAACGTCGCGATCAGCGCGCCGCCGATCAGCATCGGCACGAGCGCGCTGGCCGCGCCGAAGCCGTCGTTCGCGCTCTCGGCGAGGCCGTAGATGAGCGCTGCCAGGCCGGGAGAGAGGAGCGCGACGCCAAGCGCGTCGAGGCTCTCCGTCGGCGAGGGCTCGTCCTTGGGCAGGATGCGCGCCGCGAGCAGCAGCGCGACGATCCCGATCGGGACGTTGATGTAGAAGATCCAGCGCCAGGAGACGTCGTCGACGAGCCAGCCGCCGAGGATCGGGCCGAGGATCGGCCCGAGGAGCATCGGCACGCCGACGATCGACATCACCCGGCCCACCCGCTGCGGACCCGCCGCCTGGGTGATGATCGTCATGCCGGCGGGCATGATCATGCCGCCGCCCAGGCCCTGCAGCACGCGAAAGCCGATCAGCGACTCGGCCGACCAGGCGGCGCCCGCG
Source organism: Solirubrobacterales bacterium (assembly GCA_036564135.1). Classification (GTDB taxonomy): domain Bacteria; phylum Actinomycetota; class Thermoleophilia; order Solirubrobacterales; family 70-9; genus RSA11. The sequence continues at coordinate 31,177 of DATCLC010000109.1, read as the reverse complement.
AGCGCCGAGCCCGCCATGAATAGGCCGATCGAGAGCATGTAGAGGCGCTTCGTGCCGAAGCGGTGCGCGGCCCAGCCGGTCAGCGGGATGACCGTCGCGAGCGCGAGCATGTAGCCCGTGACGATCCACTGCATCGTCGCGAGCGGGGAGTTGAAATCGCGCGTCAGATGATCGATCGCGACGTTGACGACCGTCGTGTCGAGGATGGCCATGACGGCACCGAGGACGACCACCCACGCGATCGCGAGCGTCGCCCGATCGAGACCGCCGGCACCCGGGGAAGGAGAGGAGTTCATGCGGTGCGCGTTAGTCCGAAGGGCGTATTTGCGCGGGCAACGGTAGCAGCGGGGTTTCGCACCCCCTCCGGGGGCGCCGCCGATGCGTGACCGATCTCACGCAGGCGGGTGGAGACGTGGCAGCGCCCGCGCGCCCGGCGCCTCCCCGCGCAAGCCACCCCCGCCTGAGCCTCTCTCTCCTTACCCAGCCCAATCCACGGCGCTCTCACCACGCACCGCCGGGGAGACCACCAGCCCCAGCGGCGCTCAGCGCAGCGGCTTGAAGGTGCGCAGGCGCAGCGAGTTCGAGACCACGAAGATGCTCGACGCGGCCATCGCGGCGCCCGCGATCAGCGGGTTGAGCAGGCCGCTCACGGCGAGTGGCAGCGCGGCGACGTTGTAGGCGAACGCCCAGAACAGGTTGCCCTTGATCGTGCGGAGGGTTCGGCGCGAGAGGCGGATCGCGTCGGCGGCCGCGCGCAGGTCGCCCGACACAAGGGTCAGGTCGGAGGCCTCGATCGCGACGTCGGTGCCCGTGCCGATCGCGAGGCCAAGGTCGGCCTGGGCGAGGGCGGGGGCGTCGTTGACGCCGTCGCCGACCATGGCCACGACGCGGCCCTCGTCCTGCAGGCGGCGGACGACCGCGGCCTTGTCGGCGGGCAGCACCTCGGCGATCACCTCGTCGATCCCCACCTCGGCGGCGACGGCCTCGGCCGTCCTGCGGTTGTCGCCGGTGAGCAGGATCGGCCGCAGCCCGAGCTCGCGCAAGCGCCGCACGGCCTCCGCCGAGCTCGGCTTGATCCGGTCAGCGACCGCCAGCACCGCCCGCACGCGGCCGTCCCAGCCCGCCGCGATCGCGGTGCGCCCAGCGCGCTCGGCCGCCTCCATCGCCTCGGTGAGCTCGGCGGGCATCTCAAGCGCGAGCTCGGCGAGCAGTCGTGGCCGCCCGGCGACAACGCGCCGGCCCTCGACCTCGCCCTCGACGCCGAGGCCCTCGCGGTTGCGGAAGTCCCCCACGGCGGGCAGCTCGCCGTGGCGCGCGCGCGCCGCGGCGGCGATCGCCTGCGCGATCGGGTGCTCGGAGGCGTCCTCGAGCGCACCGACCAGCCGCAGCACGTCTGCCTCGTCCTCGCCGTGGGCCGCGCTCACGTCGTGGAGCGCCATCTCGCCGGTCGTGACCGTGCCGGTCTTGTCGAGCACGATCGTGTCGATTCGGCGGGTGGACTCGAGCACCTCGGGACCCTTGATGAGCAGGCCGAGCTGCGCGCCGCGTCCGGTGCCGACGAGCAGAGCGGTCGGCGTCGCGAGGCCGAGCGCGCACGGGCAGGCGATGATCAGCACGGCGACGGCGGCGGTGAAGGCGTAGGACGTGCTCACGTCGGCGCCGAGCCAGAAGCCGAGCGTCGCCGCCGACAGCGTGATCACGATCGGGACGAACACTCCCGAGATCCGGTCGGCGAGGCGCTGCACCGGCGCCTTGCCCGTCTGCGCCTCGCTGACCATCCGGGCGATCTGGCTGAGCGCGGTCTCCGAGCCGACCCGCGTGGCGCGCACGACGAGCCGGCCGCCCGCGTTCACGGTCGCGCCGGTCACGGCGTCGCCTGGGCCGACCTCGACCGGCACGGACTCGCCGGTGAGCAGCGACTCGTCGACGGCCGAGCGGCCCTCGACGACCTCGCCGTCGGTGGCGATCTTCTCGCCGGGGCGCACGAGGAAGAGCTGTCCAACGCGGAGCTCCTCGGCGGGGATCCGGCGCTCGGTCCCGTCCTCGCCGAGCACACTCACCTCCTTCGCGCCGAGCTCGAGAAGGGCCCGCAGTGCCGCCCCCGCGCGGCGCTTGGCCCGCGCCTCGAAGTAGCGGCCGGCGAGGATGAAGGTCGTCACGACCGCGGCGACCTCGAAGTAGATCTCCTCGGTGCTGCCGCCCGCGTCGGGGATGAGCCGGAACGGCATCTCCATCCCGGGCTCGCCCGCGCCCAAAAGGAAGAGCGCCACCACCGACCAGATGTAGGCGGCCAGCGTGCCCATCGAGACGAGCGTGTCCATGGACGCCGTGCCGTGGCGCAGCTTGCGCCAGGCGGCCACGTGGAAGGGCCAGCCGCCCCAGAGCACGACCGGGGTCGCGAGCTGCAGGCTGAGCCACTGCCAGTACTCGAACTGAAGCGGCGGAATCATCGCGATCAGCAGGATCGGCAGCGAGAGCGCCGCCGAAACGAGCAGTCGCAGCCTCAGGCTCCGAAGCTCACGCTCGCCCTCGTCCTCGCCGGCGTCGGCGTCCTCGCGCTCGGTTCGGGGCAGCGTCGCGCTGTAGCCCGCGGCCTCGACCGTCTGCACGAGGTCGTCGGGCGTGACCAGCCTCGGGTCGAAGGAGACCGCCGCCCGTTCGGTCGCGAAGTTGACGGTCGCTTCGACGCCCTCGAGCTTGTTCAGCTTGCGCTCGATCCGGTTCGCGCAGCTCGCGCAGGTCATCCCCTGCACGTCGAGCTCGATGCGCCCCTGGGCAGCCTCGCTAGTGGCCATGGCCGGGCTCCCCGTGTCCGCGGCCGATCGCCGCGCCGTTCGCCAGGACGGGGCCGACCTCGCCGACCGCCTGCGTGAACTCCGCGGTGTGCACCTCGCCGTCGTGCTTGAACTGCAGGTACAGGCGGTAGCGGCCGGGGGTGGGGTAGGAGACGTTGAACTCGATCGGGCCCGAGCCGCCCGCCTCGCCCTCCGGGTGGGTGTGGAGGAAGGCCTGGTCGTGCTCGCGCAGCGCGACCAGGTGCCCGTCGGCCCCCAGGTAGGGCTCGAGCTCGTCCACCGGCTCGCCATCGTGCAGAACCCGGAAGCGCAGCGGCGTGGGCTCGCCCGTGCGCGGCTCTGCTCTGTTTGCGAGCCGCACCTCGTAGCCCCCGCCCGCGGGCGCCTTGCGCGTCGGCTCGGGCAAGGGAGCGGGGTGGAAGTCGCCCTCGACAAACAGGTCGCTAGCCAGGGTGAGACCCTCGCCACCGGTGGAGAAGTCCGCGAAGACGCGGTACGTGCCCGGCGCGCGCAGATCCGCGGTCGTCTCCCAGGCGCCGTCGCCGCGCTGGCGGGGGTGCAGGTGCTGGAACTCCGTGAAGTCGCGCCGGACCAGGATCAGGTGCATGCGGCGCTCGTGCGTCGTGTCGTAGTCGCGCAGCGGTTCGCCCTCGTCGTCCAGTATCCGGAAGCGGTAGGCCGCGTCCTCGCTCGGCTCGGCGATCGTCGTCTCGGGGACCATGCGGTAGCCGGACTGCGCGGCCGCGAGCCCGGCGGGCTCGCTCGCGCCGTGGGCGTCGTGGCCCGCGGCCTGTTCGTGGGCCTGCTGCTCGGAGCCTTGCGCGTGCTGTGTCTCTTCGCTGGGCATCGTGCCCTCCTCGTGCTCGTCCTTCTGCTCGCGTACGTCTGGGTCGAGCGCGGCGCCCGCGAGCGTGGCCGCGCCGAACGCGAGCGCGACGATCGCGGCGAAGGCGCCGAGTCGCAGGCCCGGGCTCACGGGGTTTCCGCGAGGCTGTAGCCGGCCTCGGCGACCGCGGCCGCGATCGCCTCGACGGGCGCGTCACCGCGGACCTCGAGGCGCCCGCTGGCGAGATCTACCTCGACGGCCTCGACGCCGTCAAGCTCGCCGACCTCCTCCATCACCGAGGCGCGACAGTGCTCGCAGGTCATGCCCTGGACGGTGAACGTGCGGGTCGAGGTCGTGTGCTCCATCTCTTCAGCTCCTTGTACCGGGTGGGGGTATCTGGCCCGTGGACCATAGCATACCCCTAGGGGGTATTGATGCACCGGCGGTCTAGTCGCGCGCCGTACCCTGGGTCGTGCGGGGACGATCCCGCTTGGCGAATGACTCCGGAGGCCCCGATTGGCTTTTGTTGAGGCGCTGCTGCCGGCCGCGCTGATCGCCGCTTACCTGCGGCGGGTCGCGACGCTGCGCAAGCTCGGCCGGGAGCCGTCCGGAGTGCGCCAGGCGTGCTTCGTCACGGGGATGCTCCTCCTCGCGATCACGCAGATCGGCCCGCTGGCCGAACTCTCCCGCGACCTCGTCTCCGCCCACATGGTCACCCATACGCTGGCGACCGACGAGGCGTCGCTGTTGATCGCGCTCGGGCTCACCGGGCCGGTGCTCGGCCCCCTCGTCGCCACTCCGGTGATTCGCCAGGTCGTGCGCCTCTTCAGCCCGATCGGCGCGCTGATCGCCTGGATCCTCGCGATCTCGATCTGGCATTTGCCGTCGCTGTACGAGGCGGCGGCCGACAACCCCGCCTTGCACTTCCTGCAGCACGCCTGCTTCATTGGCGCCGGGCTCGCACTGTGGCTCACGGTCTTCGGGCCGTTCCCCCAGCCCAAGTGGTTCAACGGGGCCGCCCGCGTCGGGCTGGTGGTCGTCGTCCACCTCTTCAACACGGTGCTCGCCAACGCGTTCCTGTTTTCGGGCGAGACGTTCTACGAGGGCTACGCCGAGCGCGCCCTGGCCGAGCACGGCATGGATCCCGCCTCGGACCAGGGGATCGCCGGCGGGATCCTGATGGCGCAGGGCTTCGTCGTGATGCTGGGTGTGCTCACCTACGAGATCCTCCGCTGGGCGCGGGAGGAGTCAGAGAGCCAAGAGCTCGTCGACCTCGCGCGCGAGGCGGGCGTGGAGCTCGACGAGGAGCGCGCCCAGCGAGCCGCCCGGGCTGGCAACGCGGAGGTGCTGCGCAAGCGCATCGAGGCGGCCGCGCGCGAGGAGGGCAGGTCGTGACCGCGGCGCTGCCCGTCGCGCACCACTCGTTCGGGCACTGGCTCGTCGACGTGGCCCTATATCTAGGGCCGGTCGTTGTGGCCGCGGTGCTGCTCTTCGTCTGGCACCGCCGCGACCGCAGGCGCGTGGGCGGCGACGATCCGCCGTCCCGGCCGGGATCGCTCGGCTCGCCGCCGCGCGACCCCGCCGATCGACCCTAGGCCGCGCAGCGCGGCGGGGGCGGTGGCGTAGGTTCTTGCCCGAATCGGAGGGAGCGGCCGGGCACGTGGGACGACTGTTCGAGACGACGCTGGACGCCTCGTGGGGCTGGAGGCGGTGGTGTTCGCGTTCTCGGGACCACGCCCACCGGGATCCCCCCGGCGGGAGGAGCACGACCACGTCGTCGCCCGCGCGCAGGGGCGTGGTCGGCGCCAGACCTGAGCGGTCAGAGGTTCCGGCACTGGCGCTCCTTGGTGCCGATCACCTCGTTGTTGCCGCCGGTCGGCTTCGGCCGGTTCCCCGTACACAGCAGGTCGCCGATGATCGTGTTGTCCGCGATCCGGGACCTGCCCGTGTTGTTGAACAGCTGGACGTCGCCGGACACGGTGGTGGCCAGGATCGCCTTGGCGCGCCGGTTGCGCGCGAACACGACGTTGCCGCTCACCTCGCTGTTGCGGACGCTCGCGGACTTGCCGCGGCGCGCGACGACGTTGCCCGAGACCTGCGCGTTGCGAAGCTTCACCGCCTGGGCGCGCTGCCCGCGGACGTCGCCGCTCACCTCCGTGGTGCGGGCATCGAGCGTCGCGTTGCGCCTGACGACGACGTCCTCGATCACCACGACGTCCCGCAGCTTGCAGGCGGCGCCCGGCGGCACGACCACGCTGTCGTTGATCTCGGTCGAGCTGATCGTGCCGCGGCACGTGCGGTCTGCGCTCGCCGTGCCCGGCGCGGCGAGCGCCGCGGCGAGCGCCGCAAGCGCGACCAGCCCGAAGTTCCTGATCGAGTTCATGGGCTCCCTCCTTGGAAGGGAAGCCTCTTGTGCCGCCCGCGCCCGCGCTGGCGATTTCCCTAACCAGCCTGCGGACGCGCACCACCCAACCGCGCCGAGCGTGCGACGACGTTGCGGACAGCAACGGAATCGCACGGTCGGCAACGACGAAGGGCGCCCGCCGGGCGCCCTTCGCGTTCAGGTCCTTGTGCGGCTTGGGCCGCGCGGAATCAACCGCAGCCGGTGTTGTTGCCGCAGCTGGAGCACGTGTAGCAGGAGCCCGTGCGCTGCATCATCCCGCCGCACTGCTCGCACGCCGGGCCGAGCTCGAGGCCCTGGATGCGGGCCGGGCGGACCGGCGGCGTGTCGGTGAGCGCCGCGGTCGGGGGCTGCGAGCCCGTGCTCGCCTGCGCGGACGGCGTGCCGTTGCCCTTGCCGTTCGCGCCGTTCGCCTCCTGCTTCTCGAGCTCCTCGGCGGTCGGGGCCGGGCCCTCGTTGACGAACAGCGTCTGCTGCGCCTCCTTGCGTGCCCGCACCTCCGGCGTGAGGATGCCGAGCTCCTCCTGGATGTCGGTGTCCAGGAAGCGCGAGGCGAGCCAGCGCATGATGTAGTCGGGCATCGACTTCGCGAACGGGATCTCCGGGTTGCGCGTGATGCCCTCCGGCTCGAAGCGCACGAACGAGAACTTGTTCACGAAGGTCTCGAGCGGCACGCCGTACTGCAGACCGATCGAGATCGCCGTCGCGAACGCGTTCATGAGGCCCTTGATCGTCGAGCCCTCCTTCCCGATGTCGGTCAGGAAGATCTCGCCGACGGTGCCGTCCTCGTACAGGCCCGCGGTGATGTAGCCCTCGTGGCCGCCAATCGAGAACTTGTGCGTGATCGACTGGCGCTCGACCGGCATGCGCCGGCGGACCGGACGGTGCTGCTCGGCGGTGACGGGCTGCGCCGCCTCCGCCTTCTGCTCCTTCTTCTTGCTCGCGCTCGTCGACAGCGCCTGCGCGGTCTTCGAGCCGTCGCGGTAGATGGCGAGCGCCTTGAGCCCGAGCTTCCAGCCCTCGATGTAGGCGTCGGCGATCTCCTCGACAGTGGTCGACTCCGGCAGGTTCACGGTCTTGGAGATCGCGCCCGAGATGAAGGGCTGCACCGCGGCCATCATCTTCACGTGGCCCATCGGCGAGATCGCCCGCTCGCCGACCGCCACGTCGAAGACGGGCAGGTGCTCCTCCTTGAGGCCGGGCGCGCCGACGATCGTGGCGTGCTCGTTGACGTACGCCTCGATCTGGTCGATCTCGGCGTCGGAGTAGCCGAGCGTGCGCAGCGCGAGCGGCACCGAGCGGTTGACGATCGTCATCTGCCCGCCGCCTACGAGCTCCTTGAACTTGACGAGCGAGAAGTCGGGCTCGATGCCCGTCGTGTCGCAGTCCATGAGGAAGGAGATCGTGCCGGTGGGCGCGAGCACCGTCGCCTGGGCGTTGCGGTAGCCGTGCTGCTCGCCGAGCTCGACGGCCTCATCCCAGGCGCGCTGCGCGGCCTCGAGCAGATCGCCCTTGATCCCGGTCGGGTCGATCTCGTACGCCGCGTCGCGGTGCATCCGCATGACCTTCTTGTGCGGCTCGCGGTTGCGCTCGTACTCGTCGTACGGGCCCATCGCCGCCGCGATCTCCGCCGAGCGCCGGTAGCCGCGGCCGGTCATCAGCGCCGTGATCGCCGCGGCGATGTTGCGGCCCTCGTCCGAGTCGTAGGGCACGCCGTTCGCCATCAGCAGGGCGCCGAGGTTGGCGTAGCCCAGCCCGAGCTGGCGGAAGCGGCGCGCGTTGCGGCCGATCTCCTCGGTCGGGTAGCTCGACGGGCCGACGATGATCTCCTGCGCGAGGAACATCGTGTCGACCGCGTGCTCGAAGTCCTCGACGTCGAACGTGCCGTCCTCGCGCCGGAAGCGCATCAGGTTGAGCGACGCCAGGTTGCAGGCCGAGTCGTCGACGTGCATGTACTCGGAGCACGGGTTCGAGGCGTTGATCCGGCCCGAGTTCGGACACGTGTGCCACCGGTTGATGGTGGTGTCGTACTGGATGCCGGGGTCGGCGCACCGCCAGGCGGCCTCGGCGATCTCGTTCATGAGCTCGCGGGCCTTGACGGTCTCGATCACGCTGCCGTCGGTGCGCGCGATCAGGTCCCAGTCACCGTCGTTGAGGACGGCCTCCATGAACTCATCGGTCACGCGGACCGAGTTGTTGGCGTTCTGGTACTGGATCGACGCGAAGTGCTCGGAGTCGATGCTCATGTCGAAGCCCGCGTCCCGTAGGGCCTGAGCCTTCTCCTCCTCGCGCGCCTTGCACCAGATGAACTCGCGGATGTCGGGGTGGTCGACATTGAGGACGACCATCTTCGCGGCGCGCCGCGTCTTGCCGCCCGACTTGATCGTGCCCGCCCAGGCGTCGGCACCGCGCATGAAGGAGACCGGGCCCGAGGCAAGCCCGCCCTTCGAGAGGTGCTCCTTCGAGGAGCGGATGTTGGAGAGGTTGATGCCGGAGCCCGACCCGCCGCGGAAGATCATCCCCTCCTTCGTGTTCCACTCGAGGATCGATTCCATCGTGTCCTCGACGCTCAAGATGAAGCAGGCGGAGCACTGCGGCTTCTCCTCGAAGCCGACGTTGAACCAGACCGGGCTGTTGAAGGCTGCCTTCTGGTGAAGCAGGAGGTGGATGAGCTCCATCTCGAAGGCGTCGGCGTCCTCCTCGCTCGCGAAGTACCCGAGCTCGCGACCCCACTTCGCGATCGTGCCGGCGACGCGCGAGATCATCTGCTTGACCGAGGACTCGCGCTCGGGCGAGCCGAGGCGCCCGCGGAAGTACTTCTGGGCGACGATGTTCGTCGCGTTCTGCGACCAGCTCTTCGGGAACTCGACGTTGCGCTGCTCGAAGGCGGGGTTGTCGGGGTCACCGATTACCGCATCGCGCACCTCCCACTCGACCTCGTCGAAGGGATGGACGCCGGGCGTCGTGTGGCGCCTCGTGACGGTGATCCCCTGTGTGTGAGTGGTGGCTTCAGACATGGTCTCGGCTCCTTTTCTTCGCCTCGGTTCCGACTTGCGGGGGGAACGACTTACTCAACCGCTTGCCTCGGACGGAATCCGTGGTCCGTTTGCAGGGGGTTCGCCGTCGCCGACGGGCTCGGCCTCGCCGGGCGGAGCCACCCCCAACGCGCGCAGCTCGCGGGTGAACTCGCTGGGGTCGTCGAAGCCGCGGTAGACCGCGGCGAACTGCAGGTACGCGATCCGGTCGAGCTCGCGTAGCCCGGCGAGCGCGCGCTCGCCCACCTGCTCGGCGGCGAGCTCGCCGCCGCTCGCCTCGACATCCGCCTCGATGCGCGCGACGAGCCGCTCGACGTCGCGGGGGTCGACCGGGCGCTTGTAGGCAGCGCGCAACAGACCGCGGGCGAGCTTCTCGCGGTCGAACGGCTCGCGCCGTCCGTCGCGCTTGCGGACGAAGAGGGGCTCGCGCTCGCGACGCTCGAACGTCGTGAAGCGCCGGCCGCACTCGGTGCACTCGCGTCGGCGCCTGACCGCGGCCCCGCCCTCGGCCGCGCGGCTCTCGAGCACGCGCGTATCGCCGTTGCAGGAGGGACACAGCATCGACACCGAGTCTACCTAGATGTGTGGACGGAAGCGAGCGCTAAGACACTAGATCTAGTGTTCACGAACCCGCAAACTGGGTGGTTCTTCGTGCGCGTGCGCACACGCCCGCCAACGACCGCGGCCCCTCACCTGAGGGGCCGCGGTCCACCGGAGCTCGCTTGCGGCGGGCGCGCGCCCGCCTGGGATCGGGCTCAGTCGCCGTACTTCCTCTCGACGTTCACGGCGAGGCGCTTGAGCTTCACGTTCTCGCCGCAGGTCGCCGCCTGCACCGACAACTTGTCCCACCGCTCGAGGGGCACGGTGAAGGTGAGCGACTGGGTCGTCTCCTCGCCCTCGACCGGCGTGGTCGCGACCTGCTCGACTGTGTAGTGCTCGCCGGCGTTGGGGCCCGTCCCGATATGGCGGCTCACGGAGAGCAGGCGCGCGGTCCCGGCGCCCTCCTCCCAGGTACCGGTGAGCGTCACGTCGAAGGCGGCCTTCTCCTCGACCTGGATACGGTCGGTCGGGCCATAGGGGTTGCGGAGGTCCGGGTAGAGGGAGACCTCGTCGAAGACGACGTCGCCGAAGTAGCAGGTGGCCAACGGCCCCGTGATGACCTGCGTCACTTCGACGTCCGCCGCGCGCGCGTAGCGGTGCGGCGGCGGCGGGCAACTCTGCCGGCCGGGCACGATGCTCCCGTCCGGGCAGAGGTTGAAGGCGACGCCCACGTGCTGCTCCTTGACCGCGTCCTTCGCGATCGCGCCCGCCTTGACCGACCGCTCGGCCAGGTGCTTCGCCTTGATCGCGCCCTTCGCGATGTCCTTGGCGGTGATCGAGCCGTCCTTGACGTCCTTGCCGGTGATCTCGTTCTTCGCCGCGATGCCGAACCCGCTGATCGCGAAGAACAGAGCGATCACGGAGATGACCAGAGCCGGGCTCGGCCGGCCGAATCTGCGTGTGGGCGACTGCCCGCGCGTCGTGCGCGGATCGGGACGATCCATGTCGTGCTCCCCCCGGAGTCGTAGCTTTGCTTGACGAAGCAAACTATCACGGCGGGACCGCCGGTAGGCACGCTGATTGGGCGTAAAGACCCCTGATCACGGGTACTCTCCCGGCGTGGGCGCGCGGGGGCGCAAGAAGTTCGACGACGCGGCGGCGCGAGTCGCGCAGGCGCGCGACGCGATGGCCGAGCGGCGCGACTCCGCGCTCGGGGCGATGGCGGAGCGCAGGGACGCTGCCCTCGACGCCGCAGCCCAGGCGCGCGCCGCCGCGGGCGAGCGCGTCGCCGAGGCGCGCGAGGCCGCCGCGGAGCGGGTCGCCGACGCGCGGGAGGCCGCAGCGGATGCGATCGCCAAGGTCAAGCCCAAGCTGCGCGGCGTCACCCACGAGTACGCGTTCTTCGTCTCGCTCTTCCTCGGCGCGGGCCTGATCCTGCTGGCCGAGGGGACCAGGGCGACGCTCGCCGTCGGCGTCTACGCGGCGAGCCTCTCGGCGCTCTTCGGCGTGTCGGCGCTCTATCACCGCGTCAACTGGCGACGGCCCTCGGCGCGCCGGTGGATGCGGCGGCTGGACCACACGATGATCTTCTTCCTGATCGCGGGCACGGTGACGCCGTTCGCCGTCCTCGTGCTCGAGCCGCCGCTCGCGACCGCGCTGCTCGTCGCGGTCTGGGCGGGGGCGGCGGCCGGGACCGTCGTCGAGCTCATCTGGATCGACTCGCCGAAATGGGTGAGCGCGAGCGTCTACATCGCGGTCGGCCTGATCGGCGCGGCCGGCTTCCCCGCGATCGTCGTGGAGGCCGGGATCGCCGCGGGCGCCCTGATCGCGCTCGGCGGCGCGCTGTACGCGACCGGGGCGGTGATCTACGCGGCGCAGCGCCCCGACCCGAGCCCGCGGGTCTTCGGCTACCACGAGGTCTTCCACGTGCTCGTGATCGCCGCCGCCGCGGCCCACTTCGCCGCGGTGGCCCTGTTCGCGCTGCCGGCGGGCTGAGGCGCGGCGAGCCGTCCCGCAGCGCGATTTCTGCGGTAACGGCGACCGACCCGGCGCAATCGCGGAGTTCGCGCACCGAATCGCGACCAGGCGCGGAGCTTTCCGGCAGCCGAAAAAGAGGTGAGAAACGCCCCCCGCCTGGGTAGTAAGCGAGCACCGGGTTTGGGGCCCCGGAGGCCCACTCCTGCCCAGACTTAAAACGACCTCTGCTTGGGGATCGGCGGGAAATCGATGAATGGCCGGGGGGTTTTGTGCAAGCACCGCACAGATCTGGTACGGTCGCGGCGTCGATGACATAGCCAACGCGCTCACGCGGTTTCAGGGGACCGCCGGGGTGGAGGGCGCCGACACACACCGGCAGGAGGAGGAGCGAGTTGTTGGAGTCATTGGGAGGAGGCGCCTACGCACGCGTCAGCGCGAGTCGGATGGCCCTGGCCTTCGTCGCCTTCGCCGTCGCGGCGATCACCCTCGTTCTCGCGCCCCCGGCGCGAGCGCAGGACGCCCAGGAGGTGCTGCTGTTCCACGACGGCTCGGACGCGGCAACCGACGCGGGCGTCGCGGCCATCCAGGACCTCGCGGCGGATAGCGACTTCTTCGACGTCACCGTCACGTCCGACGCAGCGGACCTCAACGCGGACAACCTCGATGCCTACGCCTCGCTGATCTTCCTAGGCGTCGAGGGCGACGCGCTGAACGACGCGCAGGCTGATGCCGTGCGCGATTTCGTGCGCGACGGCAACGGCTTCCTCGGCATCGGCACGACCGCGACCGTCGAGCCGGGCTCCACCTTCTTCAACAACCTGCTCGGCGCTCGCCCGGAGGGTGACGCCTCCGGGCCGGAGGAGAACGTCGTCGTATTCGGCGACCGCGTCCACCCGGCGACCGCCGACCTGCCGCTCGAGCTCGATGTCACCGACAGCTTCTACGTCTGGGAGGACCGCCCGACGCATGAGGTCCACGTGGTCGCGCGCTGGCGCGCCCCGGGCGCGCCCGCCGGCGACGGCACCGACGTCGCGGGCACCGACCACGAGCTCTCCTGGTGCCAGGACTTCCAGGGCGGTCGCTCCTTCTACACCGGCCTCGGCCAGACCGCGGACGTCTTCTCGGTCGAGGAGGTCCAGCAGCACCTGCTCGGCGCGATCGAGTGGACCGCCGGCCTTGTGCGCGCGAACTGCAAGGCGACGGTTGCCGACTACTACGAGGGCGAGCGCCTCGTCAACGGCGCCTCCGGCGACATCCAGCACACCGGTGAGTCGCACGGCCTGACGATCGCGCCCAACGGCTGGGTCATCTACATCGGCCGCGGCGACTGCCGCACGGACGAGATCCGCGGGCAGATCGCCGGCCTCGCCGGGCCGACCGGCCGCATCCTCGACTTCGCCGACCCGAACGTCGGCGTCGGTTGCGGCACCGTCCACATCTTCGACCCCGAGGAGTACGACGGCACCGTCAACAGCGGCGTCAACCTCGCCGGGGTCATCCCGGTCTACGGCGACCGCGGCTCGGGCGGTGAGATCAACGGGAAGATCGAGGCGGGCCTGCTCGGCATCACGGTCGCGCCCGACTTCATGACCACCGGGCACATCTACGTCCAGTACTTCCCGACGTTCAACCCGGCCAACCCGCACCTGCCCGGGCTGACCGACGGCGCCGACCGCCGGCGCACGAAGATGCACAAGGCGCGCGTCTCGCGGTTCACGATTGACCTCGAGACGAAGCAGCTTGACCTCGGCTCCGAGGTGATCATCTTCGAGTACGAGTCGCAGATCTACAGCTGCTGCCACCGCGGCGGCGGCATGGGCTTCGACTCGGAGGGCAACCTCTACGTCACCACCGGCGACTCGAACTCGTCGCAGAGCACGAACGGCTACTCGGGCAACCACCCGTCCTTCCGCTGCCCGCAGCGGACCCCGCTCCCGGGGCCGGGTGACCCCGCCAACAACGACGACTGCGGCGAGCTCAACTTCTCGTTCCGCGACGCGCGGCGCACCGCCGGTTCGACCAACGACTACAACGGCAAGATGCTGCGCTTCAACCCGATCGACGACATCCCGGACGGGGTGCAGCCGGAGATCGGGCCGGGCACGACGTACACGCTGCCCACCGAGGATTCGCCCAACGGCCCCAACCTCTTCGACGGGACCGAGGGCGGCGGCGGCTTGACCAAGCCGGAGATCTACGCGATGGGCCTGCGCAACCCGTCGCGGCTCTCCATCGACCCGGAGACGGACATCCCGTACACGGCGTGGGTCGGGCCGGACGCTGGCTCGCCCAGCCAGACGCAGGGCCCGTCGACGTACGAGAGCGCTGCCCAGATCGCACAGGCGGGCAACTACGGCTGGCCGTACTGCATGGGCAACCAGCAGGCCTACCGCGACCGAGTCGCGCCGGACGGCGCGCTGCGCACCACCAACGAACCGGGGTTCGTCGACGGCGGCCCGGCCGATAACCCGATCCCGGGCTGGTACGACTGCGAGAACCTCGTCAACAACTCGCCCAACAACACCGGGCTCGAGGTGCTGCCGCACGAGACCGGGACGGGCATGGACGCCGGCACCGCTCGCCCGGTGAACATCTGGTACAGCCGCGGCAACCCCGGCGGTGCCAACGGCTGCCCGGACTTCCCGCGGCCGAACGGCGCCCCGGACTACGGCGCGCAGCCGACGCAGCTCTGCCCGTACGCCACGGCGTCCGGGGCGACGATCATGGACGGGCCGGTCTACCGGTACCCGGACACGGCTGACCCGTCGGTCGCCTGGCCCGAGTACTGGGACGGGCGCTGGTTCCTGTTCGACTTCAACAACAACTCGATCAAGCACGGCCTGCTGCTCGATCCGGAGACCGACCAGGACGGCGGCCAGCCGGTCTGGGCGGACAGCCTCCGCGGCGTGATCAGCTGGGGCGCCAGCTACATGGACTCGAAGTTCGCCCCGGACGGCAGCCTGTACGTGCAGGTCTACGACGGGTTCTTCACGACCGGGAACAACGCGGGCCTGTACCGGTTCACGTACACCGGTGGCCCGGACACGCCCGGCGCTGACCCGCAGTGGCAGGCCACCGGCAATCCGCGCGAGATCCAGTTCGACATCGGATCCTCGGGCGGCGTCGCGTACGAGTGGGACTTCGACGGCGACGGCGAGCCCGACTCGAACGAGGCGAGCCCGGTGCACGTCTACGAGGAGGACGGCCAGTACGAGGTGACCCTGACCGTCACCTATGCGGACGACGAGACCGACTCGAAGACGATCACGGTCAACGTCTCGGGCGAGGATACGCAGCCCCCGACGACGACCATCCAGCTCAACGGGGCCGACCCGGTCGACACCTACGACGGCCCGGTCCAGGTGACCCTCTCCGCCGAGGACGATGCCTCCGACGTGGAGGTCACCCAGTACCGCGTCGACGGTGGCGACATCAACACCTACGAGGGGCCCTTCACGGTCAGCGGCAACGGCGAGCACACGGTCGAGTACCGCTCTCGCGACACCGCCGGCAACGTCGAGGACTGGAAGTCGGTGACGTTCACGATCGAGACCCAGTCCGGCGGCGGCTCATGCCTGCCGCAGACCGACGAGTTCGACGGCAACGTCCTCGACGACAAGTGGGACGTGCTGCGTGAGAGCGACGGCGGCCCGCAGGTCGCGAACGGCCACGTGAGCATCCCGCTCACCGTGGGCGACATGATCGGCAACAACGCCGACGCCGGGAACGTCCTGCTCCAGGACGCCCCCGACGGCCAGTGGACCGCCACGACCCGCGTCGACCTCAGCGATCTCGAGGAGCAGGGCAAGCAGGCGGGCCTGATCGTCTGGAAGAGCGAGAGCCCGAACACGTTCTCGAAGATCGTCTACCTCGAGACGAACCAGGGCAGCCGGCAGTTCGAGCACATCGTCACCAACAACGGCGATGTCGCGGACATCGGGGCGAGCATCACCCCGGCGCCCGATGACCTGCCGGATCACGTGCTCCTGCGCGCCCGCTACAACGGGAGCGAGGTGATCGCGGAGTTCTCCGTCGACGAGGGCTCCACCTGGACGCGTATCGGCGCGCCGAACCACAGCGCCCCGTTCGAGGCGCCCCTGCGGATCGGCCTGACGGCGTTCCGCAACAGCTCGGCGTCCCCGAGCAGCGTCGACTTCGACTGGTTCCGCGTCCGCTCGGGTAGCGGGCCGTCGACGCCGGTCGACTGCGAGGGTGGCGGCGGCGAGTGCTCGATCGAGTCCGACTCGTTCGACGGCACGGAGCTCGATCCGAAGTGGGAGCTCGTCAACCCGTCCCCGGGGAACGAGCCCAGCGTCGGTGACGGGCACCTGACCATGCCGATCATCCAGGGCGACCTCTACGGCGGAACCGGGAACGCCCAGCTCCTGCTGCAGGGTGTGCCCACCGACGAGTCCTGGATCGCGACGGCGAAGATCCGCCACGAGAACATCGACACGAACGGTGAGGCCGCGGGTCTTGCGCTGATCAACCGGTTCGAGCCGAACCACTTCATGAAGACCGCGGTCCAGTACAAGAACGACACCGACCCGAACCAGGGCGGCAACCAGCCCGGCAAGTGGGCCGAGCGCGTGCTCACCGCGGACGGCTCAGCGGTGACCCTGCCGGGCGAGACCGTGCCGTGGCCCAACTCGGGCGCCCTCGACATCCAGGGCGACTACGTCTGGGTCCGGTTCGTCTATGACGCCGCCGCGGAGGAGGTCTCGACCTGGACGTCGATCGACGGCGAGGAGTTCGTCAAGTTCGGGGCGAACGTCCCGGTCGACGAGTACCTGAGCGAGGCCGGCGGCCTGCGGGTCGGCGTGTTCGCCAAGCACGACGGCTCGGGCGACGACGAGGTGCAGTTCGACGAGTTCAACCTCGTCCATGGCAGCACCGATCCGCAGACGCCCGCCGATGACTGCGGCGGCGGTGGCGGCGGCGACAACACGCCGCCGACGACCACGGCGACGACCGACCCGGCCGAGCCGGACGGCGAGAACGGCTGGTTCACCGGCCCCGTCGAGGTGACCCTCGAGGCCACCGACAACGAGGGCGGCTCGGGCGTCGAGAGCACCGAGTACCGCATCGACGGCGGTGACTTCCAGGCCTACGACGGCCCGTTCACCGTGGAGGGCGACGGCCGCCACGAGGTTGAGTACCGCTCGACCGACGCCGAGGGCAATACCGAGGCGACCAAGTCGCTCGAGCTGCCCATCGACGGCACGCCGCCGACCACGACGGCGAGTCTCGACGGCAACCTGCTCACGCTCGAGGCTGACGACGGCGAGGGCTCCGGCGTCGCGCGGACCGAGTTCCGCATCGACGGCGGTGACTGGCAGGAGTACGCCGCCGAGGAGGTCATCCTGAACTCCGAGGCCGACCTCGAGCGCTGGGCCCAGGCTGGGCCTGGCGGGCTCGTCTGGGTCGACGAGGAGGGCGGCTTCGCCCGCACCCAGGGCGGTCTCGGGATGCCGTGGTACCCGGTGCGCGAGTACGGCGACTTCGTGCTCAAGCTCCAGTGGCGCGACTCCTCGCCCGAGGGCGCGGGCAACGCGGGCGTGTTCGTCCGCTTCCCGGATCCACGCATCCCGCTGGACGAGCGGCCGCTCACCGGCCCCGGCGGCTGGGACGGCGAGTACTGCGGGCGCACCGGCTCCGCGGCCACGCAGCCGGCCTGGGTCGCCATCTACTGCGGCCACGAGATCCAGATCAACGACCACCAGGGCGACGTCCAGAAGACCGGTTCGATCTACAACTTCGCGCCGGTCGACCAGGAGGGCGCGAACATCCAGCCCAAGGGCACCTGGGTGGACTTCGAGATCCGGGTCGTCGGCCAGCAGTACACGGTCATCCGCAACGGCGAGGTGATCAACGAGTTCGACAACTCGATCCCGAAGGACTCCTCGCGGGCGGGCGACCCGCCGACGCAGGCGCGGCAGTTCGACAGCGGCTACATCGGCCTGCAGAACCACGGTGGTGCCGACGTCGTCGACTACCGCAACGTCCGGATCCAGCGGCTCGACGAGGGCACCGTCCAGGGCCCGGTGGAGCTGCCGGACGACGCGCAGGTGGTCGAGTACCGCTCGGTCGACGCGGCGGGGAACGTCGAGGAGACCAAGGAGCTCGAGCTCGGCGGCGGCGCGCCGGACCTGCGCGCGCAGGTGAAGCCGCGCAAGGCCAACTCCAAGCCCAACAAGACGAAGCGCTTCCAGGTGACCGTCCGCAACCGCGGCGATGCCTCGGCTGAGGACGTGCGGATCTGCGCGAGCGCTAAGAAGCGCCTGGCCCGCATCCGGGGCTCCGCGTGCCGCGAGGCGCCGAGCATCGGCGCGGGCAACCGCGTGCGTGCCGCCTTCCGGGTGAAGTTCACCAAGAAGGCCGCGGGCAAGCGGGTGCGCGTCAAGTTCACGGCGCGTGTGAAGGGCGCGAAGAACGCCCAGACCACGGCAGTGGTCAAGGTCAAGAAGGCGAAGAAGAAGAAGCGCCGATGACGGAGCACCCCCCAGGCAGGGAGGGGGTTCCGTTCGCCGACCCGGCGATCTCGCGGAGGAAGTTCCTCCACGGGGTCGCCGGGGCGGCGCTGCTCTGCAGCCTGGAGGGGCCGACGCGCACCGTCCTCGGGCGGCACACGTCGGCCGCCTTCCGCGCCCAACGCCGGAAGCGCTTCGCGCCGTTTGAGAGCGAGCTGCCGATCCCGCCGGTGCTGGACCCGGTCTCGACCGAGGGCGGAGTCGATCGCTACGAGATCACGATGCGCCCCGGCCAGCAGCAGATCCTCGAGGGCGAGCCCACCCAGATCCTCGGATACGAGGGGGTCTTCCCCGGGCCGACCATCAAGGCGGAGCGCGACCGGCCCGTGGAGGTCGTGCAGCGCAACGAGCTCGGCACCGGCGAGGACGTGGTCGTGCACCTGCACGGGGGCGTCAACAGGCCCGAGCACGACGGCCACCCCGACGACGTGATCCCGCCCGGCGGCGAGTACACGTACCGCTACCCGAATCGCCAGCGCGCCGCGACCCTCTGGTACCACGAGCACGGGCACGGCTACACCGCGAAGGGGGTCTACGCGGGGCGCGCCGGTCTGTATCTAGTGGACGACCCCGAGGAGCGGGCCCTCGACCTGCCCCGCGGCGAGTACGACGTGCCGCTGGTCATCTGCGACCGCAGCTTCGACGAGGACAACCAGCTCCTCTACCCGAGCTCGTTCCCGATCGACGGGTTCTACGGCAACACGATTCTCGTGAACGGCGCCGTGATCCCGCGCATGCGGGTCGAGCGGAGGCTTTACCGGTTCCGGATCCTGAACGCGTCGAACGCGCGCAGGTTCGAGCTCGTGCTCTCGCACGGCGCGGAGATGATCCAGATCGGCGCCGACAGCGGGGGCTTGTTCCCGCGCCCGGTCAAGCGCCCCGTGATCTCGCTCTGCCCCGCGGAGCGTGCCGACGTGATCATCGACTTCCGCGAGTTCACGCCGGGCTCCGAGCTCGTCCTCCGCAACCGCGTGGGCAACGAGGCGACGCGGCGCGTGATGCGCTTCGACGTCGTCCGGGGCGGCAGGGAGGAGGCGCGCGTACCCAAGCGCCTGCGCGACCCGGTGCTGTGGCCGGAGGTCGTCGGCGAACGCACCTTCACGCTCGACTTCCAGGCCAACCCGGAGCCGGAGTGGCAGATCAACGGCAAGGGCTTCGACCACAACCGGATCGACGCAGAGCCCCGGCTGGGTACCGCCGAGCTCTGGCACTGGGTGAACACGGGGCCCAGCCTGCACCCCATGCACACCCACCTGGCGCACTTCCAGGTGGTGTCAGTCGGCGGTCGCAAGCCCGACCGCGCCGATCGCCAAGCGATGAAGGACACGGTCCTGGTCGGCCCCAACGAGACCGTGACGGTCAAGGTGCTCTTCGCGGGATTCCCCGGGCGCTACGTGTTCCACTGCCACGCCCTCGAGCACGGGGACAAGGACATGATGGCCCAGATGAGGGTGCTGCCGTGAGGGCGCGGCTGGCGCTGCTCGTCGCGCTCGTCGGCGTTGCGCTCGCCCAGATGGCGGGCGTGGCGGCGGCGCAGACCACGCACTACGTCGGGGAGTCCGGAAACTCCCCCGCCGACTTCGGGTGGGATCCCCCGGAGCTCGAGATCGCGACGGGGGACACCGTGCGCTGGTGCTTCAGCGAGGCCGCGGGCGAGGCGCCGCCGTGCAACGACACCGCGGCCATCCACGACGTCCACATCCTCGACGAGGGCGGCGATCCGGTGGCCTCGTCGCCGGTCTTCGGCGTCGGTGGCGGGGCGGATGCCTATTTCGAGTACACCTTCGACGAGGCGGGGACCTTCACGTACGTCTGCCAGATCCACCCCTCGACGATGGTCGGCACGCTGACCGTGAGCGGCGGGGGCGGCGAGGACGTCACCCCGCCGACGACCACCATCCTGCTCAACGGCGCCGACCCGGTCGAGGCCTACGACGGCCCGGTCGAGGTGACGCTCGAGGCGAGCGACAACCCGGGCGGCTCGGGCTTGCAGAGCACCGAGTACGCGCTCGACGGCGGCGACTTCGTGCCCTACGAGGGCCCGTTCACGGTGTCCGAGGAGGGCGAGCACACGATCCAGTACCGCTCGACCGACGTCGCGGGCAACGTCGAGGAGACGAGGGAGGTCACCTTCACGATCGACCCTGACGGCGGAGGCGGGGAGGACCCGGCCGCGCTCGCCACGACGGTCAAGCCGAAGAACAAGCGCACCAAGGTCGGCCGCAAGGTGGCCTTCCGCGTGCAGCTCGCGAACACCGGTGAGCTGGCGGCCACCGATCCGAAGGTGTGCCTGAAGGCGCCTCGCAACCGGGTGAAGCTCACGAACGGCCGCTGCTGGACCTTGAGCGAGCTCGCCGGCGGGGAGCAGCGCTCGACGCGGTTCGAGCTCAAGGCGAAGAAACGGGCGGCGGGCAAGCGCGTCAAGGTCAAGTTCGTGACGAGCGCCGAGGGCATCAAGCGGCAGGTGCAGAGCGCCACGCTGCGCGTGGCGAAGAAGCGCTAGCGCGCCGCGGCGCGCTGCGGGGCCGGCAAGGGCCGCGCCGTGGTCAGCGGCGCCGCGCGCGTTCGGCTGCGAGACGGTGGTCCTGAGCGCGGGGAGGAAGTAGGGGCGCTCAGCCCGCGAGCGCCGCGGCGGCGCGCTCCTTGTGCCGCTCGATGAGCTCGAGCACCTCGGTCTCGCGGCCCTCGCGAACGAGCTCGATCGGGTCGGGATCGCCGTTCACGATGCCCTCGAAGAACTCCTTGCGGTCCTGGTAGGTGGGCAGCGTGCTCTTCGCCCAGCCGCGCGCCTCGTTGAGGATCACCGCGAGGCGCGCGTAGTCCTCGCCGAAGAGCTCGGCGATCTCGCGCTTCATGCGCTTGGCGAGCGCGGGCGAGGCGCCGGCGGTCGAGATCGCGATCGCGAGCGGGCCGGTGCGCACGATCGCCGGGAGGATGAAGTTGCAGAGCGGCGGGACGTCGACGACGTTGGCGAGCATCGCCCGCTTCTCGGCGTCGTAGTAGATCCCGATGTTGACCTCGGAGTCGTTCGTGGCGGCGATCACCATGAACTTGCCCTCGAGATCGCCGGGCTCGTACCGCTTGCGGTGCCAGGTGATCGAGCCTTCCTCGGCGAGGCGCTGGAGCTCGGGGTGCGCCTCGGGTGCCACGAGCGTCACGTCGCCGTCGCAGGCGAGCAGGCCCTCGACCTTCTCCAGGCCCACGTCGCCGCCGCCGACGACGAGGCAGTTGCGGCCCTTGAGCTTGAGGCACGCGATGTAGAGGGGCGTCTCGAGCATGTCCCGCACGCAGGACTGATCGCAGATCCCCTTGCGGAACTGGCAGACGCACTCCTTGCCGGCGTAGGCCTGGGCTGGCATCCAGCCACAGGTTAGTGAGGATCGACGCCGGCGTTGCCACGCGCGGCTACGATCGCCAGCCGATGTCGGGCGGGAGCGAACCTGACGGGGGCGGACGGATTCCGTTGCTGCGCGGGCCATGGTGGTTTAGGCGCCGGCGCGAGCTGACCGATGAGCAGCGCCACAGCCTGCTCGCGCAGCTCTATTTCCTGGGGCCGGACCGGGCGCCCTTCCTCGAGCGCTTCGCGGTCCTGCTCGCGCTCGCCATCCTGCTCGCCGTCTTCGGCCTGGCTGCCGACTCCGCCACGGTGGTGATCGGCGCGATGGTGATCTCGCCGTTCACGACGCCGCTGCTCGGGCTCGCGGCCGCGATCGTCATGGGCTGGCCGCGCCGCCTGCTGGAGTCGGCCGCGATCCTCGCGGGCGCGACCGTCGCGGGCGTGGTCGTGGGCTGGCTCGCGCTCGCCTTCATCCCGGAGCCCGCTTCCGTCACCCGCTCCTCGAGCATCCTCCTCGCGCACACCGAGCCGCGGCTGCTCGACCTCGGGGTCGCGCTGGTGGCGGGCGCCGCCGGGGCGTTCGTGCTCGTGCGCCGCGAGGCGGTGGGGGCCCTGCCGGGCGTCGCGATCGCGGTGGCGCTCGTGCCGCCGCTCGCGAGCACCGGGATGATGCTCGCGCTCGGCGAGCACGAGCGCGCGCTCCAGGCGCTGCTGTTGTTCGCGACGAACTTCGCCGGCATTGTGTTCGCCGCCTCGGTGATGCTGCTCGCGCTCGGCGTGCGCACGCGCGCCAAGCACGCCAGAACCACCAGGGTCGGGCTGGCGTCGGCGGCCGTCTCGGTGCTGGTGATCGCGATCCCGCTCGCCCTGATCACGGCCGAGCGCGCCCGTGACGCGGTCGCCCACGACGACGTGATCGAGATCGCGCGCGCCTGGCTTCACGATCACGACCTGCGCCTGCTGGACGCGCAGGTGGAGGTGGACGCGGGCACCGTCTTCCTCGAGCTCGAGGGGCCCCGCAGGCCGGAGTCGCTCCAGCCGCTCGCCGACCGGCTGGCCGACGCCCTGGGCGAGCCCGTGGAGCTCGACGCGGACTGGGTGCGCTCGGAGCGGATCAGCGTGTCCGCGGCGCCGTAGGGGGCGCCGGGCGAGCCGACGGGGTTCCTTCGGTGGTCCCGCCGTAGCGGTGCGGCCCTTCGGGCCGGGTACGTGAGTTTCAGGCGGGGAATGTGCCCCTTGCTACTCTCGCCGTCCGGCCGGGCGTGACAAAGTCTCGTTCGTCGGTTCGGCTGGGGAGAGCGAAATGCGCCTGATCATCACCGAGAAGAACAACTCCGCGAAGAAGATCGCGGACATCTTGAGCCGTGGCACCGCCAAGGCCGATTCGACCTACAAGGTGCCCTACTACACCTGGTCGGACGACGAGGGCGAGCACATGGCCGTGGGCCTCAAGGGCCACGTGATGACCGTCGCCTTCCCGGAGAAGTACTCCAACTGGCAGGAGACCGACCTGCACGAGCTGATCAACGCGCCGCTCGTCAGCCAGCCGACCGACAAGAACGTGGTCAAGGCGGTGCGCAAGCTCGCCAAGGGCGCCGACTCGATCGTGATCGCCACCGACTACGACCGCGAGGGCGAGCTGATCGGGCTGGAGGCGCTCCAGCAGGTGCTCGAGGTGAACCCTGCCGTGCTCGGCAACGGCACCCAGGGGGACGCCGATCCCGATGAGGTGCTCGCCAAGCGCCCGCCGATCAAGCGCGCGCGCTACTCGGCGCTCACCAAGGACGAGATTGAGCGCGCCTTCGCGAACCTCGACGAGCTCTCCTACGACCTGGCGTACGCCGGCGCGGCGCGCCAGGACATCGACCTGATCTGGGGCGCGACGCTGACCCGCGCGGTCTCGCGCGCTACCCGGCGCTTCGGCTCCAACTTCCTGTCGGTTGGGCGCGTGCAGAGCCCGACGCTGGGCCTGATCGTCGAGCGCGAGCTCGAGCGGCGCGCGCACGTGCCCAAGCCGTACTGGGAGGTGTTCGCGAAGTTCGAGCACCCCGACGGCTCGTTCGAGGCGCACCACGCCACCGACAAGTTCTGGGACGAGGACGAGGCCAAGCGCGCGCTGGAGAACACGAAGAGCCCCGGCGTCGTGCGCGAGGTCACGGCGCGCCGCTCGACGCGCAAGCCGCCCACGCCGCTGAACACGACGGCGTTCACCACCGACTGCTCGAACCGCCTCGGGATCAGCCCCGCGCAGGCGATGAGGATCGCCGAGGACCTCTACATGGACGGCTTCATCTCCTACCCGCGCACCGACAACACGGTGTACCCGCCGTCGCTGGCCGCGCACGAGCTCGTCCAGCAGATGGTGCGTATCCCCGAGTTCGCCGAGGGCGCGTTCGTGCTCGACGGGCCGATGCAGCCCACGCGCGGCAAGAAGGAGACCACCGACCATCCGCCGATCCACCCGACGCAGGCGGTTAACCCGAGCGCGCTCGACGGGCCGAAGCGCCGCGTGTACGAGCTGGTCGTGCGGCGTTTCATCGCGACGTTCGCGCCGCCCATGGTGACCGAGTCCACGCGCGCCGACATCGACGCGGGCTCGGAGAGCTACTTCGTGCGCGGCTCGGTCGTGATCGACCCCGGCTTCGCCCGCATCTACACCTACGCCCGCTCCGCCGACGAGGAGATCCCGAAGCTGGAGCAGGGGCAGGAGCTCGCCCTCGACGGCGAGCCGTGGATGGTCGGCAAGGAGACGCAGCCGCCGCCGCGGATCGGCCAGGGCAAGCTCATCGAGCTCATGGAGGAGCGCGGGCTGGGCACGAAGGCGACGCGCGCCGAGATCATCCAGAAGCTGTACGACCGCGGCTACGTCTACGGCAACCCGCCGATCCCCTCGGAGACCGGGATCGCCATGTACAAGGCGTTCAAGGAGTACGTGCCGCGCATGGCGACGCCTGAGATGACGGCGGAGCTCGAGCGCGACATGGACGAGATCGCGGCCGGCAAGGTCTCCAAGGAGGAGGTCGTCGGTGTCAGCCGCGAGCTCCTGCACGGGACCGTAGATGAGATGCAGGAGCGCAAGGACGAGTTCGCCAAGGTGATCTGGGCGGGCATGGACGAGGACAAGTTCCTCGGGCCGTGCAAGGTCTGCGAGGAGGCCGGCCGCACGCGGCCGGACGGCTCGCCCAACCGCCTGCGCGTGATCGACCTGAAGGGCGGCAAGCGCTTCTGGGGCTGCGAGGGCTACGACCGCGACAACCCCGACTCGCCCAACTCGTGCAACAACTCGGGCCCGCTGCCCGGGCGCGGCTACGAGCTGTGGCGGTTCGAGGAGCGCTGCTCGGTGTGCGGCCAGGCACCGCGGCTCACGGTCAAGGGCTTCCGCGGGCGCCCCTGGAAGCTCTGCCTGAACGACGACTGCCCGACGATGGTCGAGATGCGCGAGAAGCGCGCGGAGCGCCAGCGCCAGCGCGAGGAGCGCGAGGCGGCGAAGGCCGCGGCCGAGGGCACCGAGAACGGCGCGGTCGCGGCCGACGGCGCGGAGGCCGAGGTCGCCGGGCCGGCCAACGGCAGCGCCGCGAGCCGCGCGCGCAACGGGGCACGCCGCCGCAAGCCGCCGTCGCCGGGCACGGCGCGCACGAAGCGCGCCGGCTCGCGCAAGGCCTAGTCGGCGCCAGTCAGCGCTCCTCGCCCTGCAGCGTCGCGACGAGCCTGCGCGCGCCGCCGTGGTCGCGGTGCTCGCACAGGTAGATGCCCTGCCAGGTGCCGAGGGCGAGCTCGCCGTCGCGCACCGGGAGGGTGAGCGACGGCCCGATCAGCACCGACTTGACGTGCGCGGGCATGTCGTCGGGCCCCTCGAGCGTGTGCGTCCAGTAGCGCGCGCCCTCGGGGACGACCTCGTTGAACCAGGTCTCCAGGTCGCGGCGGACGTCGGGGCTTGCGTTCTCGTTGAGCGCGAGCGAGGCCGAGGTGTGCATGAGGTGCAGGTGCAGCAACCCGACGCGCACCGAGGCGATCTCGGGGAGCGCGGCGAGCACCTCGCTCCCGACGAGGTGAAAGCCCCGCGGCCGCGGCTCGAGCCGGATCTCCCGCTGAACCCACACGCGCCGCGACTGTAGCGCCGCGGCGCGACTTCAACCTTCCGACGGTCGATCCCACGAAACGGCGAAGTCGCGGCGGGCGCGCTCACGAACGCGAAGTTTCCACGGTTGATCCCACGCTTTCGCGGCATTCGCGATGCGGAACGCCCGGACCCCACGTGACCACCCGGACCCCACGTGATCGCCCGGACCCCACGTGATCGACTTTCCTCGCCTGTGAGACACGAAACCTCGATCACGTCCCCGCGCACGCCCCCGTGATCGACTTTTCTGGTCCAGGAGACGAGGAACCTCGATCACGTCCCTGTGCGCCCCCACGTGCTCGAGTTTTCTTGTCTGGTGGACGAGAAAACTCGATCGCGTGGGAGGTTGCGGCCGGCGTCCGCGTTTCCGTGCCCCGCCCTTCGGCGCTCGCCTCGCGCGTCAAGTAGCGTGAGGCCCGACGTGTTCGTCACGCTCGAAGGGATCGATCGGTCGGGGAAGACCACGCAGGCCGCGCTGCTCGCCCGCGCGCTCGGGCCCGACACGCTCATGCTGCGCGAGCCTGGCGGGACGCCGGCGGGGGAGCGGATGCGGGAGCTGCTCAAGGACGCGTCGCTCGAGCTCGACCCGGTCGCGGAGCTGCTGCTCTTCTGCGCCGCGCGGGCCGAGCTCTGCGCGCGCGTCGTCGCGCCGGCGCTCGCGGCGGGGCGGGACGTGGTCTGCGACCGGTTTATCGACTCGACCGCGGCCTACCAGGGCGTCGCGCGCGACCTCGGCTTGGACACGACGGAGGTGATCAACTCGGTCGCGATCGGTTCGTGTGTGCCGGACCTGACCCTGCTGCTTCGGATCGACCCCGAGGAGGCCTTCGCGCGCGGGCAGCAGCGCCTCGCCGCCGGGGCCGAGGACGGCACCGACCGCTTCGAGTCGGAGGGCCTCGCCTTCCAGCGCAAGGTCGCCGAGGCGTACGACGAGATCGCCCGCCGCCATCCCGAGCGCATCGTCGTGCTCGACGCGACCGGCGCCCCCGAGGACGTGCACGCCCGGATCATGGCCGCCGTGGAGGAGCGCCGCGCGGCGCTGGCGAGGGGATGACGGCTTCCGCGCCAACCGCGCTCCCGCCCGCGCTCGCCGAGGCGCTCGCCGAGCAGCCCGCGGCGCGCGTCGCGCTCGCGGCGGCGCTGGGCGCGCCGAGCCACGCCTACCTCTTCGCGGGCGCCCCGGGCTCGGGCAAGCGCGCCGCCGCCCGCGCCTTCGCCGCCGAGCTCCTCGCCGACGGCGCCGAGGACCCCGACTCGGCCCGTCGCCGCGCGCTCGCCGACCCCTCGCCGCACCCCGACCTCACCTGGGTGCGCCCGCCGGGCATGCAGCACCTGGTCGATGAGATCCGCGAGCGCGTGATCGAGGCTGCCGCCTACCGCCCGTTCGAGGCCGATCGCCGCGTGTTCGTGATCGAGGCGGCCGACCTGATGGCGGAGGAGAGCCAGAACGCGCTGCTCAAGACGCTCGAGGAGCCCGCGCCCTTCGCGCACCTGATCCTGGTCTCGTCGCAGCCCTCCGCGCTGCTCGAGACGGTGCGCTCGCGCTGCCAGACGATCCGCTTCGCGGCGCTCTCGCCGGAGGCGATCGAGGCGCGCCTCGCCGCCGAGCGGACGGTGGTGAACGTCAACGAGCTCGAGCTCCGCGCCGCCGCGCGGCTCTCCGGCGGCGACCTCGGCCTGGCACGCACGCTGCTCACCGACGCCGGGCGCGAGCTGCGCGAGCGCGCCACCCGGCTCGCCCGGGCCTGCCGCGCCGCGGCCCTCGACGACGCGCCGTGGAAGGGGCTGCTCGAGGCGGCCGAGCGGGCCGGGGAGGAGGCGGGCGCGCGCGTCGCCCAGACCTATCGCGAGCGCGCCGACGACGTCCGCGAGGCCGACCCGCGGGCCGCCAAGCGCATCGAGCGCGAGGGCGAGGAGGCCGCCAAGCGGGCGACCCGCACGGCCCGCACCAGCGCGCTCGACGCCGGGCTCGCGCTCATCGCGGCCTGGTTCCGCGACATCGCGGCCGTCGGCGACGGCGCGAGCGAGTTCATCCTCACCGCCGACCGGGCGGCGGAGCTCGCCGAGGACGCCGAGGGCGTCGATCCCCGCCGCGCCCGCCGCGCCGGCGAGCTCGTCATGGACACCCGCCGCCGCCTCAGCGTGCACGTGAACGAGGAGCTCGCGCTCGAAGCCCTCTGCTTCCGGGCCGAGGTTCTGCTCGCCCCGCGCGGTTGACGGCGCTCACTGCGGGCAAAACCGCTGGAAACAGCGCGATCCTGCCCCTACATTGATCGATAGATGAGGAAGCTGTTCCCGCACAGCCAGACGGCCGCCAGGCGCCCTTTCGGCGTGCGCCTGTATCTGGCGTTCGCGTTCGCGGGGGTCGCGCTGATCACCGCGGGGCTGGCCTACCTCCTCGTCAACGAGACCGGCCAGACCGCCGCCGACGAGCGCCTCGACGAGCTCGCGCAGGGCCGCACCGTGAGCGTCGCGATCGAGGTCGGCGACCGGCGCGAGGAGCGCGCCGCCGAGGCGCTGCGGGTGATCGCCGAGGACGGCTACTCGGTGTGGGTCTTCAACGAGCGCGGCAAGCTCGTCACCGACCAGGTCTCCGACGGCCTCACGCTCGACTCGGTGCCGCGCTGGCGCCAGGCCGTCCGCCAGGTGCTCACCGGCCGCCGCTACGTCGAGTCGCTGCCGGACGGCGTCACGGTCGTCGGCACGCAGATCTACCGCAACGGCGCGATCGACGGGGCGGTCCTCGCCCGCGCCGAGCGCCCGGCCGAGCTGCAGGAGGCGATCGAGGCCGTGCGCGGCGACCGCCTGTTCGCCCTCGGCATCGCGCTCGCCGTCTCCGTCCTGATCAGCTTCCTGATCGCGAGCGCGATCACCTCGCGCGTCAAGCGCCTTGCCGACACCGCCGGCCGCATCGCCGAGGGGCACCTCGACGAGCCCATCGAGGTCACTGGCGGGCGCGACGAGATCACCGACCTGGGCATCGCGCTGGAGACGATGCGCGCTGCACTGCGGCAGACGTTCGACGCCCTGCGCTCCGAGCGCGACCGCCTGACGGCGATCTTCGACGCCCTCACCGACGGCGTCATGGTGGTCGGCGCCGACGGCACCGTGCGCTTCTCGAACCCCGCCGCGCAGCCGCTCGTCTACGCCGACGGCAAGGCCGCGGCGACGCTGCTCCCCTGGCTGCGGCGCGCGCAGCGCACCGGTGCGGCCGAGCACGACAGCCTGCGGATCGGCGACCGCGTCTGGTCGCTGCAGGCCCGCGAGATCCCCGCGGAGAACGCCGTGCTCGCGGTCGTGCGCGACCGCACCGACGAGCTTCGCCGCGAGATTGCGGAGCGCGAGTTCGTCTCGAACGCAGCGCACGAGCTGCGCAACCCGATCGCCGCGATCTCGGGTGCGGTCGAGGTCCTGCTCGCCGGGGCGAAGGACGACCCCGACGCGCGCGAGCACTTTCTGCGGCGCCTGCAGGAGGACACCGAACGCATCGCCCGGCTCACCGAGTCCCTGCTCATCCTCGCCCGCATGGAGGCGGTGGGCGAGGGCGGCACCGAGGCGCTCGATGTCGGCCTCACGGCCGAGGAGGCGGCGCGGGCCGTGGAGGCACCCGAGGGCGTCAACTTCGAGCTCGATCTCGAGCCCGACCTGGCCGCCCAGGGCGACCGGGTCCTCCTCCGCCAGGTGCTCATCGGCTTGCTGACGAACGCGTTCAAGCACACGCAACCGCCCGGCAGCGTTACGCTTCGCGCGCGACGTCACGAAGACGGTGACGTCCTGATCGAAGTGACCGACACTGGGACCGGAATCCCCGCCGACGAGATCGACCGCATCTTCGAGCGGTTCTACCGCGGCGCGACCGCGCGCGAACTCGAGGGCTTCGGCCTCGGTCTGTCGATCGCGAAGCGTATGGTCGACGTGATGGGCGGCGAGATCGGCGTGGATTCCCAGGTCGGTAGAGGCAGTGACTTCTGGGTGCGCCTGCCGGCGGCGAAGCCGGCGGCCACCCCGGTGGCGTAAATGGCGAAGCGCATCCTGGTAGCAGACGACGAGACCTCGGTTCGCGAGGCGGTGGGCTACGCCCTCCAGCAGGAGGGCTTCGAGGTGACGCTCGCGCAGGACGGCGAGGACGCCGACGCGAAGCTCGCCGACGGCGACAACTTCGACCTGCTGATCCTCGACATCATGATGCCCGGCAAGAGCGGGCTCGACGTGTGCCGCGAGGTCCGCGCCCGCAGCCCGGTGCCGATCATCCTGCTGACGGCGAAGGACTCCGAGGTCGACAAGGTCGTCGGGCTCGAGGTCGGCGCCGACGACTACGTCACCAAGCCGTTCTCGGTCCGCGAGCTGATCGGCCGCGTACGCGCGCTCCTGCGCCGCCGCGAGCTCGACATGCACGCGACCGACAACGACAGCAAGACGATCGAGGCGGGCGACGTGAAGATCGACCTCGCGCGCCATCTCGTCACCGTGCGGGGCAAGCCGGTGAACCTGACGCGCTCGGAGTTCCAGGTCCTGCGCCTGCTCGCCGAGAACCCGGGCAAGGTCTTCAGCCGCCTGGAGATCATGGAGGAGCTCTGGCAGTCGGAGTTCTCCGGCGACGTGCGCGCCTGCGACGTGCACATCTCGAACCTGCGCCAGAAGATCGAGCGCGACCCGCAGGAGCCCGAGCTCGTGCTCACCGTGCGCGGCGTCGGTTACCGGTTGGCCGAGCCGCAGTAGCGTTTGCCGACCCCGCGGGCCGGGGTAGGAACCCGGTTGGACAAGCAGGGGTCACGAGTGAAGGAGGGTCCGTGGGATGATGAGAGGCCTGATCGGCGTCGGCGCGCTTGCCGCTTCGCTGGTTCTGGCGCCCGCCGCGGGGGCGACCGTCTTGCCGGGTGCGACCTACACCTACAGCGGCGACACCGGTGTCATCTCGGTGACGCTCACCGTCTCGCCCGACGGGGGCACCGTGGATGTCGCGTTGATCGCCGCATCCAGCTCGCCCAGTTGCGGGGGAGTGGGGTTCACGTACCACGGCATCCCCGTGGTCGACGGCGCGTTCACAGAAACCCGCTCGGAGGCCGGTAGGTCGTCCGTCATCGACGGCGAGTTCGTCCGGCCGGGCGTCGCCACGGGCACGATCGAATGGACCAGCGGCACCTGTGGATCAGACGCGTACGACTGGTCCGCCGAGGTGGCGACGCCGTGGGCCGACCTCGCGCTTCGCCGCGGGGGCGAGCGCAAGTCGAAGGCGCGCGGTGGCGACGTCTACAACGACTCCGCCTCCGGGCAGACGCGGGCATGGAGGTTGAAGCGCGGCAAGGAGCGCGCCTTCATAGTCACGCTGCAGAACGACGGCACGGAGCGTGGCCGATTCGTGCTGCGCGGCTGCAGGCGTTCCGGCGGAGTCAAGGTCTCCTACATGGCCGGCCGCCGCCCCGTGACCAAGAAGGTGACCGGGCGGCGGGGCTACACGGTCAAAGCCCTGAAGGCGGGCGCCGAGAGGGCCATCCGGGTCGTCTTCAAGGCGACGAAGAAGGCCAGGAAGGGCAAGCGCAAGTCCTGCGGGATCACGGCCGAGACCTCCGTCCCCGGGACGCTGGGCACCCAGCGGGACGTCGTCAAGGCGGTCGT
>DATCLC010000108.1:0-7854 GCA_036564135.1 Solirubrobacterales bacterium | reverse complement strand
CGCCTTCGCGCCCGGCCCGGGCACGGCGTAGGCGTCGCGCACCTCGAGCTGCGCGCCGCAGCGCTCGCAGATCCGCCGGTCGTTCACGCGCCCGCCGCACTCCTTGTGGAGGATCAGCACCGGCGGCCCCTCGGGCCCGGCCAGGTACTTGTCGCCCCAGCCGATCATCGCGACCAGCACGGGCCAGAGGTCGAGCCCCTTCTCGGTGAGGAGGTACTCGTAGCGCGCGGGGTGATCCTGGTAGGCGCGGCGCTCGAGGATGCCCTCGTCCACCAGGCGCTGCAGGCGGTTGGAGAGCACGTTCCGCGCCACGCCCAGCGACCTCTGGATGCCCTCGAAGCGGCGGTTGCCCATCAGCACGTCGCGGATCACGAGCAGCGTCCAGCGCTCGCCGATCAGCTCGAGCGTGCGAGCGATGGAGCAGTTGAGGTCGTATTCGCGGCGGAGCACTTTGTGTGATGTTCGCACACTGGGTTGCTTGGAGCAACTCACCATGGTAGCCTGCGTTTCGTCAAGCAACTGACCGGAGGCACCAGTCCATGGCACCCTCAACCCTCATCCGATCAGCGCGCGCCCGATCGCGGCGCGCGGCCCGCTCCGTCCGTGAGGCGCCGGCGCGCGCGGTGAACCTGCCGCCAGTGCGCGTCGAGCTCACCGTCGAGGAGATCCTCGCCGACCTCGCCTACCCGAAAAAGGAGCCGCAGTCGCGGTGAGCGACGCGGTCGAGGCTGCGCTCGCGTTCGCCGAGCGCAGCCCGGAGGCGACCCGCACGCGGACGCTCACGTGGCAGGACCCGCTCGCGTCGGCGGCCCAGGCCGCGGGCAAGAGCGGGCTCGAGTACATGCGGGCGATCGCGGCCGGCGAGATCCCGCCGCCGCCGATCGCGGTCACGCTGCGGATGGCGCCCGTGGAGGTCGAGGAGGGGAGGGTGGCGTTCGCCGGCACCCCCGGTGAGGAGCACTTCAACCCGATCGGCACCGTCCACGGCGGCTACGTCGCGACGCTGCTCGACTCCGCGATGGGCTGCGCGGTGCATACGACGCTGCCGGCGGGCGTGGGCTACACGACCCTCACGCTCGAGGTCAAGTTCGTCCGGGCGATCGGGCTCGAGGTCGGCAGGCTCGACTGCGCGGCCGAGGTCGTGCACGCGGGACGCAGGCAGGCGACGGCCGAGGGCAGGGTCACCGGGCCCGACGGGCGCCTCTACGCGCACGGCACGACGACGTGCATGATCCTGCGGCCCGAGGGCTAGCCGGCGAGCTCGCGGGCGAGGTCGACGAGCAGGCGGACGCCGTAGCCCGTCGCCCCCGAGCCCACGTACGGGCGGCCGACGTCCCAGGAGGTGCCCGCGATGTCGAGGTGCACCCAGGGCTTGTCCTCGACGAACTCCTCGAGGAAGGAGCCGGCGTAGATCGTGCCCGCCTTGCGCTTGGCGGCGGAGTTCACCAGGTCCGTGACCTTCCCCCGGGTGAGCTCCTTGTACTCGGGGTGGAGCGGCAGCCGCCAGGCGAGCTCGCCCGTGCGCTCGGCGGAGGCGCCGACGCGCGCCGCCCACTCATCGTCGTTGGAGATCAGCGCGGCGTAGGTCGAGCCGAGGGCGATCAACACCGCGCCGGTGAGGGTCGCGAGGTCGACGATGCGGTCGGCGCCCATCTCGGTCGCGCACCAGGTGAGCGCGTCGGCGAGGATCAGGCGGCCCTCCGCGTCGGTGTTGGTGATCTCGACCGTCTTGCCGTTGAGCTGGGTGATGATGTCGCCGGGCTTGAGCGCGGTGCCGGACGGCATGTTCTCGGTGGACGGGACGACGGCGACCACGTCGAGCTCGAGCCCGAGCTCGGCGATCGCGGCGACGGCCTCCAGCACGGCGGCGCCGCCCGACATGTCCATCTTCATCTCGTGCATGCCCTGCGACGGCTTGATCGAGATCCCGCCGGAGTCGAAGGTGACCGCCTTGCCGACGAGGCCGAGCACCTCGCCTCCGCCCCGGCCGCGGTAGCGCAGGCAGACCAGCCGCGGCTCCTCGGCGGAGCCCTGCGAGACCGCCACGAGGCCGCCCATGCCGCGCTCGGCGATCTCGTTCGGCCCCAGGATGGTGGCCTCGACGTTCTCGTGGGCGGCCGCGATCTCCTCGGCGCGCGCCGCGAGGAAGCTGGGGGTCGCGAGGTTGCCGGGCAGGTTCTGAAGCTCGCGGGCGCGGTTCGCCGCGGTGGCGGCGACGCGCGCTGCGCGCACGGCCTCGGCGACCGCCTCGCCGTCGGCGCCCGCGAGCGCGAGGCGCCCGAGCTTTGGCTGCGGCTCGTCCGAGTCGTTCGAGCGGAAGCGGTCGAAGCTGTAGGAGGCGAGGATCGTTCCCTCGGTGATGGCCGCGGCCGCTGCCGGCGCATCGACGCCCGGGAGCTCGGGCAGCGCCCAGACGAGCGAGCGCGCCTCGAACTTGGCGGCCTCCTTGGCGACGAGGGCTGCGGCGACGCGCAGGGCCTCGGCGTCCGCCTCGCCGGCGTCGCCCAGGCCGACGACGATCAGGCGCGCGGGGCGCTCGCCGCGCAGGAGCGTGAGCTTCCGAGGCTTGGTACGGACGTCGTCCGCCCCGGGGAGCCCGGCGAGCTCCGCGGGGAGCTCGGCGCCCTCGGGCAGGGCGAGCGCGTGCACGTCGGCGTCGAGCTCGCTCAGGGACTCGGCATGCAGGCTGACGTCCACGGCGCGCGAGTCTACTCGCGACTCCGCCGACGGCCGAGGTTTATGGTTCGACGCGGCGCTCTGGCGCCTCGTCTGTGGGTAGGACTCTCAAACGTGTGAAAGGCGATTCATGTCGAAGACCGTGATCCTCGGAACAGCTCGGACGCCGTTCGGGAAGATGGGCGGCGCGCTCGCGTCGAAGGGGGCCCATGAGCTCGGAGGCCACGCGATCGCGGCCGCGCTCGAGCGCGCGTCGGTTGATCCCGAGCAGGTGCAGCAGGTCGTGTTCGGCCAGGTCCTGCAGGCCGGCCAGGGCCAGATCCCCTCGCGTCAGGCGCAGATCGAAGCGGGGATCCCGCGCGAGGTTCCCTCGGAGACGATCAACAAGGTGTGCGCGTCCGGGATGCGCGCGGTCGGCATCGCCGACCTGCAGGTGCGCGCCGGCGAGCTCGAGGTGGGCGTCGCCGGCGGCATGGAGTCGATGTCGAACGCGCCGTACCTATTGCCCGGGGCCCGCTTCGGCTTTCGCATGGGCGACGTCAAGGCGATCGACGCCATGACCCACGACGGCCTCACCAACCCGTTCACGGGCAAGCAGATGATCAACGAGGCCAGCGAGGTGGCGAACGAGCTCGAGCTGACTCGGCCCGACATGGACCGCTGGGCGGAGCGCTCCCACAAGCGCGCCGCGAAGGCGACCGAGGAGGGCCTGCTCGCAGAGGAGATCGCGCCGCTCACCGTGAAGGTGAAGCGCGAGGAGCGCGAGGTCGCAGCCGACGAGGCGATTCGCCCCGACACGAGCGTCGAGGTGCTCGCCAAGCTGCCCGCGATCGGCGGCGAGGACGCCACGCACACCGCCGGCAACTCGCCCGGGGTGAACGACGGCGCCGCGGCGGTCGTGGTCGCCTCCGAGGACTGGGCGGAGGCGAACGGCAAGGAGGTGCTTGCGCGCGTCCTCTCCTACGGCACGGTCGCCGACGACTTCCCGTACCTGGCGCGGACCCCGGCCAAGGCGGCGAAGGTCGCGCTCGAGAAGATCGGCAAAGGCCCCGAGGACATCGACCTCTGGGAGATCAACGAGGCGTTCGCGTCGGTCGCGCTCAACTCGCTGCGCATGCTCGGCGTCGACGAGGAGAAGGTGAACGTGAACGGCGGCGCCATCGCCCTCGGCCACCCGATCGGCGCCTCGGGCGCGCGCATCATCGGCGCGCTCGTCCACGAGCTGCGCCGCCGCGGCGGCGGCATCGGCTGCGCCGCGATCTGCTCGGGCGGCGGCCAGGGCGACGCGATCGTGCTCGAGGTCCCCGCCCCGTGATCGACCTTTCTCGTCCGTAGGACTAGAAACCTCGATCGCCGGAGCCACCCAGCTGCCGTGATCGAGTTTCCTCGTCTCAGGGACTAGGAAACTCGATCACGGGCGGGTGCGCTGGGTGGCGGGGCGGGCGCCGGCAACACGCGGGCGCCCGCCCCGTGTGGCCGTCCCGGCTCACGACTTCGACCTTTCGACGGTTGATCCCACGGAAGGTCGAAGTCGCGAGTGCGACCTTCGCGAGCGCGACATATCGACGGTTGATCCCACGGAGGGTCGAATTCGGGCGGGCCGCCGCCTTCGCCGCCCCCGTAGCTGCGCGCGGTTTCGTCGGGAGCGGGCGTGCCTAGACTCCGCCCCGTGGCTCGTGCTGCCGCCTTCTTCGATCTGGACAAGACCCTGATGGCGGGCTCGTCGGGGATGGTCTGGGCCCAGGTGGCTTACGAGGCAGGGCAGATCTCCCGGCGGGACATCGCGCGCTGGGCGTGGGAGCACCTCCGCTACCGGCTGCGGGGCGCGAGCGATGAGGCGACCCACCAGGCGCTGACCCAGGCGCGCGAGGTGCTTCGCGGCACGCCGGAGCGCGAGCTGCGGCGGATGGGCCCTGCGGTCATGGCGGGCGTGCTGCCGCGGATCTACCCGCAGATGCTGGCGGAGGTCTACGCGCACCAGGACGCGGGCCGGCCGACGTTCATCGTGAGCGCGGCGAGCAACGACCTGATCGAGATGCTCGCCCTCGTTCTCGGCATGCAGGGTGGGGTCGGCACGCGCTACGAGGTCGACGCGGACGGCCGCTACACGGGCGAGCTCGACGGGCCCTTCGTCTACGGCGAGGGCAAGGTCGAAGCCATGCGCCGCTACGCGGAGGAGCACGACATCGACCTCGCCGAATCCTGGGCGTACTCGGACTCGGCTTCGGACCTGCCGATGCTGCGCGCGGTGGGCAACCCGGTGGTGGTGAACCCCGACCCGGCGCTGCTCGCCGTCGCCCGCGCCGAGGGCTGGCGCGTGATGCGCTTCGAAAGGCTGGGCCGGCGGCTCACGCTGGTCGGCGGGGTGCTCGTCGCCGCCCTGGTTGGCGGCGCGCAGGCCGCTATGCGCAGGCGGCGCCCGGCGCGCGGCCTGCGGGCCGTGCGGCTCGGCCGGCGCGGCTGAAGTGCGAGCCGGGAAGCCCTCGCAGCGATACGCTGCGGGTATGGCCGAGAGGCAAAACCGCACGATCCGCGTGGTGGTAGCCAAGCCCGGCCTCGACGGGCATGACCGCGGCGCCAAGATCATCGCCCGCGCCCTACGCGACGCGGGCATGGAGGTGATCTACACGGGGCTGCACCAGACCCCCGAGCAGATCGTCGCCACCGCGATCCAGGAGGACGCCGACGCGGTCGGCATCTCGATCCTCTCCGGCGCCCACATGACGCTCGTGCCCAAGGTGCTCAAGCTGCTCGAGGAGCAGGGAGCGGGCGACGTCGTCGTCACCGTCGGCGGCACGATCCCCGCGGACGACGCCGAGGAGCTCAAGCGCATGGGCGTCGCCGAGGTCTTCACCCCCGGCGCGCCCACCGACGAGATCGTCGAGTTCATCCGCGAGGCCGTCGGCTCGCGCGCCCCTGCCTAAAGAGGCGCGGCTCAGGGCACATGGAAGGGGGCGAACCGCGACAGTTCAAGCTACTTCGCAGTAGATTGACTAGTCAGTCAATCGGGACGAATTAGCGGTACTATGCCGCGGCGCCCGCCCCCCGAACGCGGGTTCGCCACACCCAAGGAGGCTCCGACTTTGAAGATTTGCTGTCTTGTGAAGGAGGTCCCAGACGCGGCGGTCCAGAAGCGGATCGACCCCAACACGATGCGTCTGGATCGCTCCGGCGAGAAGAACCTCAACCCGTTCGACACGCACGCCCTCGAGGCGGCCATGCAGATCCGCGAGAGCGGCGTGGTCCAGGTCGACGAGATCGTCGCCGTCACGATGGGCCCCGAGAGCGCGGTACGCGCCCTGCACAAGGCCGTCGCGCTCGGCGCCGACCGTTCGGTGCACCTCACCGACCCGGCGCTCGAGGGCTCGGACGTGAACGCCACCGGCTACGCCCTGGCCAAGGTGCTCGAGGCCGAGCAGCCCGACCTCGTGCTGCTGGGCCAGCAGTCGGACGACGGCGAGTGCTACACGATCGGCGCGGTGGTCGCCGACCACCTGCAGATGCCCTCGCTCACGCAGGTCATCAAGATCGACGTCGCCGAGGGCAAGCTCACCTGCGAGCGCCAGGCCGAGTACGGCTACGACACCGTCGAGGTCGAGCTCCCCGCCGTGATCTCGGTGGGCGACGCGATCAACGAGCCGCGCTACCCGTCGCTCAAGGCGATCATGGGCGCGAAGAAGAAGCCGCTCGACACGAAGTCGACCGCCGACGTCGGCATCGACACCTCCGAGGTCGGCATCGAGGGTTCGAAGACTCGCGTCCTCGCGATCAACCCGCCCCCGCAGAAGGAGCCGGGTGAGATCTTCGAGGACGAGGACACCGACGAGACGGTCAACAAGATCGTCGCTTGGCTCGAGGAAAGGAAGCTGGTCTGATGGCCGGGATTCTGGTTTACGCCCTGCACGACGACGCGGGCAACTTCAACAAGAACTCGCTCGGCGCCCTCTCCGAGGCGGCCAAGCTGGCCGAGCAGATCGGCGGCGAGGCCGCGGCGGTGGTCGTCGGCGACGTCTCCGACGACGCGGCCGCCGGGCTCGGCGCCTACGGCGCGAAGCGGGTCTTCCGCGCGAAGTCGGCCCCCGAGGGCCTCGCGCAGCCCATCGTCGACGTGATGGCGAAGGTGATCAACGACGAGGGCTTCAGCTACGCGCTCTTCGGCGGCGGCCTGCTGGGCTTCGAGATCGGCGCCGGCCTCACGGCGCGCCTCAACGCGGGCGTGACGATGGAGGTCACGAACGTCAAGGTCCAGGACGGCAAGCTGGTCGCCGAGCGGCCGGTGCTCCAGGACTCGGCGGTCGTCGACGTCGGCTACGTGTCCGAGCCGGGCATCATCATCGGCCGCCTGAACGCCTGGGCTCCCGAGGAGCGCGGCGGCACGGCCGAGGTCGTCGACATCGACGTCGAGCTCTCGCCCTGGTCCACCAAGGCGCGCATGGTCAAGCGCGGCGAGCAGCGCGGCGGCGACATCAACATCGAGGACGCCGACATCCTCGTCGGCGGCGGCCGCGGGCTCGGCGATGCGGAGTCCTTCAAGATCGCCGAGGACCTGGCCGGCGCGCTCGGCGGCGCCGTCGCCGCGACCCGCGCGGTCGTCGACGCGGGCTGGTACCCGTACTCGGCGCAGATCGGCCAGACCGGCAAGACGGTCGCGCCGAAGCTCTACCTCGCGCTGGGCATCTCGGGCGCCATCCAGCACAAGGTCGGCATGCAGAACTCCGAGAACATCGTCGCGATCAACAAGGACCCGAACGCGCCGATCTTCGAGTTCTGCGACCTCGGCGTGGTCGGCGACCTGCACAAGATCGCGCCCAAACTCACCGAGGCGATCAAGGCAAAGAAGGGGTAGTTACAGCGGCGCTTGCCGGTCGCCGGTCAAGGGTCCTGGGCAGCGGACCCGCGGCCGGCGGCCCGCGCCGCCGCTTCACCGGAAGGGACGAAGAGAGAGACATGGCACGACCGAGCGATTTCCCACCTCCGTTTGACCCGAACGATTACGTCGGGCCACCGACCGATCCGCCCGAGGAGCGGCTCGAGGCCGGCATCGTGATCGTCGGCGGTGGGCCGGCCGGGCTCGCCTGCGCGAACCGCCTCATGCAGCGCCTGGCGGACGAGCCGGAGCTCACGGAGCAGCTCGGCGAGATCCCCGTCGCCGTGCTCGAGAAGGGCAAGGTCTGTGGG